>JBFFYZ010000180.1:0-4873 GCA_041568895.1 Nitrospiraceae bacterium | reverse complement strand
GATCGTCATCGTGCGGGCATCCATGCGGATGAGGCCCTGGTCGCGGAAATGGCCGAGGGTCGTGCTGACGGTTTCCCGGCTGCAGCCGATCAGGTTGGCCATTTCCTGATGGGTCAGCTTGGCGCGAATGCGGGTCCCGTCCCCGTCCGGCACGCCGTCGGTTTTCACCAACTCCAGCAGGAGGTGGGCGAGCCGGGCCGGGACGTCTCGAAAGACCAGGTCTTCGACGCGGCTCTGGATTTTTCGGAGCCGCAATCCGATGAGCTTGGTGAGCTTCAGGGCTAGGTCCGGATGGTTGTGGAGATACCGGTCAAAGTCTTCCCGCCGGATGGCACAAATTAAGGCGTCGTCGAGTGCCTCCGCCTGGGTTTCGCGCGGCGAGTCTTCCAGCACCTCCAGTTCACCGAAAATCTCCCCCGGTTCCAGGATTTCAAACGTGACCTCCTTGCCGCTGGAAGCGGTGGTGGAGATTTTCACCCGCCCCTTTTTCAACAGGAAGACGGTGGTGCTGGGATCGCCCGGCAGGTAGATCGGCTGCCGCTTCTTGACCTCCTGCATCCGGGTGATCCGATCCATTTCCTGCAATTCGGCCTGGGACAGCACCGAAAAGAGACTGATGTGCTTGAGATACCAGAGCTTACTGGGTGCCGAAGGGCTGCTGGCCATTAGGATCCTCCTCGATCCATGGGCTTCAGCCTACTCGATCTCGGAAACCGCGTGCAACCGACTGCTGGGTTGAAAACCCCTGAGGCCGGAGGTGATACTCGACCGTCAGGGGCCGAAGGGTTCACGAGGGGACGAGACGGTGAGGCCCGGGCCTTGGAGAGATATGCCTACAAGAATGGCTCACCTTCTTGACCGGACCGGACAGGGGATCGGACGGTCCTCGAAACGATCGATCGGTCTGGGAGCCACAGGTCTGGCCGCACTTGCGGTCTTTGGCGGAACGGCGTGGTTTCAGGCCCGCTACGATGACGCCCAGACGCAATCGGTCGAGGTGGCCCGTTTCAGTCCTGACGCCTATCCGGATGACCCCGAACCTCGGAGCCGGTTCTTTGGGGCCTACCCCCACCATCGGCTCCGGATCCAACAGGTGGGCGAGACAGCATTTCAATTCCGGTTGGAACCGGGGTCAAAACAGGCAGCTTCGATCGAATTAACCAACGTAGACCTCGCCCTTCTGGTTGCGGCCGTCCCGCCCTGGGCCAGGCAAGATCCGTCCCTTACCAAAATCGGGTTGATCGACCGGGAGTGGAACCGCCAACAGGTGAGCTTTCCACGGTCTTCCTCCCACGTGGTTGTGCATGAAGGCGGGGACGGATTCGAGCATCGGGCGCTCTCTCGAGTGGACCTGGCCAGAAATTGTCTGAATGCCGGCCTGTGGGAGTTGATCCTGTTTACGGTCGAGGAGGGGGAGGAACGGGTGTACGACCACCTGTGGTTTACCTTTCCCCTCGGGCTCTATAAGAATTTGTTTGAGCGCGTCAACGATCTCTCCTACTGGGATTACTGGTGGTCCTTGGAACATTGGGTGGATCCGTCCGGAACGAGCATTCCGGTGAACCTGATCAGGACGGTTGAAGAGGAGTGGGTTGTTCCGGCAGAGGCCCGCTGGACGGAGGCGCCGTCACCGCGAGGCGAACAGGCGTTGAAGCGCAAGAATATTCTCGGCGGTCTGGTTCCCACCTACCGGGATTGGTATCAGCAGTCGGTCCGCTTCGCCAGCTTTATCCCGCCCGGTCGGTACTCGTCGGCGCATCCCCGTGACACCCAATTGCACTACCTGGCGGAGTTTACGGAGGCCATACTCCGGCGGGTTCGCCTTCCGGAGCATCCCTCCGCTTTGTATGAGGTGGAGCTGGCCTTTCGGGACAGCCGGACGGGGCAACCCACCCGTCTGTTGTTCGGAGGGCTGGATTTGGCAACCCTTCCGGTCGCCTCACCGGCCCGATACAATGAAGGGTGGCAGGCGCCGATGGGCCTCGGCAACCCGTCCTTTTTTGAATCCTATGAGACCCTGCAGGCCCATCCCCCGCGTCAGCGGTCCTTTTATGGCTTGCATCTGGATGGGCAGAATCGGTGGCTGGACCACCATGCCATCGGGGTGGACGGTCCGCTGCTGCACTGGGACGACACCGAATCATCCACCTTGCATCTATACCTGATCAGCTACGAGCGCCACGCGCTGCTGAACCACTTCGTCCTCACCTGCCCGCCAGACGCCTGCCCGAATGGCTGAGATTAGGGCAGCGGCCCCCCGACCAGGGCCTGCTATCCCGTGGGCGTAGCCTTACCCCCGAGCCTGTTGCGAGAAAAATAACCCCCGGTTAATGTCACCGACGCTGACTATCCCCACCAGTTTCCCCTTTTCCACCACCGGGATCCGCCTGAAGTGCTTCAGCCCCATGTAGGAGGCCGCCTGGAGTATCGGATCGTCCGGCGACACGGTCAAGGGATTGGCACTCATGATCTCTTCCACCTTCATGCCGAGCACCTCGGGATAGCCCTGTTCCATATCGATAAAATCGCGGCCATGCACGCTGTCGTGGATGTAGTCCCCATAATTGGGATACAGGGGCAGCATGATGTCTCGCACTGCCACCACCCCGACTAACCGGTTCCCGTCCTCCACGACGGGAATGGCCCCGCAATGGCGGCTCAGCATTTTGACCACCACGGAACGCACCGTGTCTGTTTTTCTTGCTGTCAGCACTCCGGTCGACATGACATCGCGGACATGCATGGCTTCCTCCCTTCAGTTCCTCGTTTTTCCCGGTCTTTTTTGAGATTATTGTGCTCCTTCAGGAAGCCGATCCGCAACTGAGGGTGGGGAGGCCGAGCCGGGCTATTTCCAACCATCGGAAGAACATGCCTGGCCTGGACTACTTTGGGCATTCGGTGAAATTAATATACGATCACACGTTCGGCTTCGCTGAACAACCGCACCATCCGGTCCAGCGGGACCGGCGTCACCGCAGGGGCTATTCGATCAGGATCGATGTTATACAGCAGCATCATAGTCCGGTTGCCGTAGATTTCGACGCCCATTTTTTTCAGGAATCCGAAATACTCCCCGTAGTGGTGAGGGACGTCGTCCAGGGGAACGCCCATTTGCTCGGACAGACTCTGCCGTTCGCGCTCGGGTAAGGCCGCCCGATCGAGCGCGGTGCTATCGGGACGAAAGATTCCGTTGAAAAACCCCCACCCCTTGGTGACCGACGTCACCGCACTGGCATCCACCAGGATCGTAACCTTGTGGCCCGCCTTGACCGCAGCCCAAGCCACATTGGGAACAGCGCAGATCTGGGCGTCGTCCTCCGCGAGAGAGGTTTTCATATGGATGAGAAGACGGGACGAATCAGCGTCTGCCGGGAAGGCAAGACCGACAACCAAACACAGAACTCCTCCAATGAAACTCAGAAACCATCCTGGCCGATTCATAGAAAGGTCCTCCCTCAATTTCACCTTGGCACTGAGGAGATCAGGTCTAACCACGGGCTCCTACCTCTTTGAGACTTCCGTATTGGGCCTGATTTTTCCTTCGCGCGAGTTCACCCGCTTGGTCGAGCGACAACACAAAGGTACCCTCGTGTCGGGCGACCCATTCAGCTCCGGCCTCAGCCGAACTGAAAAAATGCACGTAGTGGCAAAAATGCTGGATGACGTCCTGGCGTATTTTCCCCGCGTGGGGCCTTAGAAACGACATGACCGGTTCGGTCGGCTGGCGGTTTTCAATCCTATTGGGGGAAACCAGCAACCGGATCTTCCCTCCGGTCACGGGGCAAGTCGATTCGACCCGAGCCGTCTGCTGGATCAGCTCCGGAAGAAACAGGCTGTCCCAGGCACACCAGGTGTAGAGGGTCTTTCCCTCCACTTCGAACCGGTGATCCATTTCCGGCAGGGCGAGCCCCCAATAGCCGATGATGCACCGATCGTCGTCGTAATACACTCCGGGCCATGCCCTCAGCACGTCTTCAACCGCCGATTCCTGTAGTCCGATGGCATTGGCGAGACGCGAAAGGTCAACGGGCTGGCCCTTAGCCAGCAACCGGTACAGGCCAAGGGAAAGCCGTTGCTGATCCGGACCCAGTTGGAGCACCTCTTCTGGAAACGCATGCAACAAGGCCTCAATGTCGTATGGTTGGGTTGGCATGGTCTTTCCTCACTAGAGAGGCATATGGGCTAAATGGTTACTCTGTCTGTCCAACTTCGTGAATACAACAAGTAGGGTCTTCTTCGGATTTCTCGCTCTGGGCGAACTCAAGGTAGGCTGCCAACGCCTTCAAGGCCCATTCCTCGCCCGGGCAGCCCTGCATGGTCATGGCGACCTCGAGGTATTCGATCAATTCTTGCTGGGTGACGCCCCCTTCCCACGCCTTTTGGACATAGGCCCGAATGCAGGGTGCGCAGCGGATGGCGATGGAAATTGCCAAGGCGGTGAGAATTTTGTATTTCGCCGGGACCGCTCCCTCGCGGAAAGCCTCTTGTCGCATCCGGAGCAGCCCTCCGGTCACTTTGGGACTCTGGCGGCGAAGTATTTCGAACAAAGACGGGCGTTCGTTCTGCATGTTGGTGTCCGCTTTCATCTCTCCTCCTTTTTTCCTACCCGCTCTTGCTAACTCTCCGGTAGCCCTCTCCGTTGATTGGACTATTCCACGAGAATCTGTCCGATCATCTGATGCCCTGGAAGGTCGCACCGGTAAGTGAAAAGACCTGCGCTCGACGGCGCGAACCAAATTTCCGCTCGACCGCCCGATGGAATCAGCACGCGCTTCAGCCCCGTCTGGTCAACCTGAGGCGCCCCGTTTCCCTCTATGTGCACTGGGAGGTAGTCTAGAAACAGGATCGGAACGAACGCGTGCAGTTCGGCGTC
>JBFFYZ010000179.1:0-4902 GCA_041568895.1 Nitrospiraceae bacterium | reverse complement strand
TCGAAGGTTTGGGCGACCGCGCTGGGCAATCGGGCCACGATGCCGGCAAAAATGATCAAGGAAATTCCGTTCCCGATGCCGCGCTCGGTGATCTGTTCCCCGAGCCACATGAGGAACGCGGTCCCCGCCGTGAGGGTAATCACGGTCATGAGCCGGAAGGGCCATCCCGGATGCAGGACAAAGGCGCCCTGATTCATGCCTTCCAGGCCGACCGCAATGCCGAAGCCCTGGATGAGGGCGATCCCGATTGTCCCGTACCGGGTATATTGGATGATCTTCTTTCTGCCCCGCTCTCCCTCCTTCGCCAGTTTGGACAGGTGGGGGATCACCACCGTCAACAGCTGCAGGATGATCGAGGCGCTGATATACGGCATGATGCCGAGCGCAAAGATCGTCAGCCGTGACAGGGCTCCGCCAGAGAAAATGTCGAGAAATCCGAGGAGCGACCCTCCCTTCTCCAGCAAAAACTTGGACAGCTCTTCGTTGTTGATCCCCGGCGTCGGGATATGCGCACCCACCCGGTACACCGCCAGCATCATGATCGTGAACAGAAGGCGGGTGCGCAGTTCCGGAATTTTAAAGATGTTCTGGAGGCTCGTGAACAGTCGTTCAAACACCGCCGATGACCTCAGCCCTGCCTCCGGCGGCCTGAATTTTTTCCACCGCCGATTTGCTGAACTTATGGGCCTGAATGACCAGCGGCCGCTGGACCTCGCCCAGACCAAGGATCTTTACCGGTTGGGCTTTTCGTTTGATGATTCCGGCTTCCAGCAGGATCTGGGGAGTCACCTGGTCAACGCCCTCCAGCCGGGCTAGGGATTTGAGGTTGACGATCGAATAGGTCGTCCGGAACGGATTGGAAAAACCGTGTTTTGGCAAGCGGCGGGCCAAGGGCATCTGCCCACCCTCAAAGGCGGGCCCTTTGCCCCCGCCCGACCTTGCGAGGAGGCCCTTGTGCCCCTTCGTGGCCGTTTTTCCGTGTCCGGATCCCGGTCCCCGCCCAATGCGCTTCGGCTTTCGTTTTGCTCCAGGAGCAGGAGCCAGCTCGTGCAGCTTCATGGTGTCTTGACATCCAATAAATAATTGACCTTGGCAATCATGCCCTGGACCTGGGGCGTATCCGGCCGCATGACGGTCTGGCGGATACGTCGCAGCCCCAACCCCTGCAGCACCAGACGGTGCCGGTAGGAAGTTCCGATAGGGCTCCGCTTGAGCGTAATGGCGAGCTGGCCAGCCGAACCTTTCGGAGCCGTCTTGGGAGCCGCTTTGGGTGATGCCGGGGCTTTGGCCATGACTTACCCTGCCTTTTCCAGTTCGCCAGCCGTTTCTTTGCGGATCCTGATCACTTCCTCTGGATCTCTGAGCCGGCAGAGCCCGTCCAGCGCCGCCCGAACGGCGTTAAACGGATTTCCTCGCCCGAGGGTCTTGGTGATCACATTGTGAGCCCCGACCAATTCCACGACCGCCCGTACCGCCCCCCCGGCGATAATCCCGGTACCGACGGAGGCCGGCTTGAGCAACACATGCTCGCCTCCGAAGTACCCGTGTACTTCGTGGGGAATGGTGCCCTCCCGGAGCGGGACGTGGACGAGGTGTTTTTTCGCCTGGCCAACGGCTTTGGAAATGGCCACCGGGACTTCCGCGGCCTTGCCCTTCCCAACCCCGACCCATCCGTGTCCATCGCCCACTACGACCAGGGCGCAGAAATTGAACCGCTTGCCGCCCTTCACGACCTTCGCGACCCGGTTGATGAACACCACCTTGTCCTTCAGATCCAATTCGTCAGCATTCACTCGCACGGAGGTGTACTCCTCTCATCGTGAACAGGAACCCGTCCGGCCCCGCCCCGCGTTAGAATTTCAACCCGCCTTCCCGCGAGGCCTCAGCCAAGGCCCTGATCCGCCCATGATACAGCCGTCCGCCCCGATCAAACACGACGGCTTCAATACGCGCCGCCTTGGCCCGTTCCGCCAGGAGCTTCCCGACCGCTTTGGCGGCTACGACGGTCGCCGGCGATTTCAGGGCCTTGACCAGGTTGGGATCCAGGGAAGAGGCCGCTACCAGGGTTCGCCCGGTGGTATCGTCGATGACCTGGGCATAAATATGGCGATTGCTGCGAAAGACGTTGAGCCGGGGACGGTCTTGGGCCCCAAAGATTTTCCGCCGGACCCGCTGTTTCCTTCGCTCGAGTTTCAGGATTTTATCGGACTGACGCATAACCTCTCGACAGCCGGCGTTTACTTGCCGGTCTTCCCTTCTTTCTTGCGGAGCTTCTCGCCCGCATACCGAATTCCCTTTTGTTTATACACGTCGGGCGCCTTGATCCCTCTTAAATTTGCGCTCATTTGGCCGATTTTCCGCTTATCGATGCCTTTCAGGCCGACAATGGTCTGCTTATCAACCTTGGCCTGGATGCCCTCCGGCAGCTTGTAGACCACGGGGTGGGTGTACCCGACGTTCAAAGTCAACGTTTGACCTTGCACCTGGGCCTTGTATCCAACCCCGGTGATTTCCAGCGTCCGTTCGTAGCCTTTGGTCACCCCTACGATCATATTGCGAATTTCCGCCCGGGTCAGGCCGTGCACCGCCCGCATTTTGGCTTCGTTGGAACTCCGCTTAATCTGGAGCTGGCCCTCCGCCACTTCGGCGGTCACGCCAGGAGCGAGGGGCCACTCAAGCCGCCCCAAGGGTCCTTTCACAGCGACCTGGCCATTCGCCACCTTGACTTCCACCCCTTGCGGGATGGGTATGGGTTGTCGTCCAATCCGTGACATGCTTACGTTTCCGTTATGTTCGGTTCGTCCGTTGAGTCCGTTAGGTCCGTTCAACTGCGAAACTGACTAAACGGACAAAACCGACCAAATAATCTTCGGCCTACCAGACGTGGCAGAGCACTTCGCCTCCCATCCCGGTGCGTCGGGACTCCTGATCGGTCATGAGCCCCTTGGACGTGGACAGGATGGCGATCCCCATCCCGGCCATGACCCGGGGAATATCCCGCTTTCCGACATAGACACGCCGGCCGGGCTTACTGATTCGCCGCATGCCCGCAATGACGGGTTGGCCCGGTCCCACGTACCGGAGTCGGATCCGAAATATCGGATGCGTCTCCGCCTCCTCCTTCTCCTTCTCGTAATGGCTAATAAAACCCTCCGCCTTCAACACCCGAAGGATTTCAGCCCGGAGTTTCGAGGCCGGCACAGTCACTGACTCGTGGCCGCGCTGTCCGGCGTTTTTAATCCGGATAAGAAGGTCTGCGATCGGATCCGTCATCATCGTCCGTACCCCATTCCGCGTTCGAGGCCACCGGCCCCCTTACCAACTCGACTTGGTCACCCCGGGAATTTCCCCCCGCAGGCTCAAAAACCGAAAACAGATTCGGCATAGCCGAAATCGCCGCAAAAACCCGCGCACCCGTCCGCACAGCGGACACCGGTTGTACTTGCGAACCGTGAATTTCGGCTCCCTGGCTGCCTTAAGCCTCAACGATTTTTTCGCCACTGGCACACTCCGTGTTCAGAGAAAACCGTCTAATTTGCCCCAGGTTCGCTCGAAATCCCGAGGGGCGGAGGCCGCGCTACACCCGAAAGGGCATACCTAGATGGCGAAGCAACGCCTTCCCTTCGTCGTTGGTCCGGGCCGTCGTGACAAAGGTGACATCCATGCCATGAATCGCCGCCACGTTGTCATACTCGATTTCCGGAAAAATCAGCTGCTCTTTGAGGCCCAAGGTGTAATTCCCGCGGCCATCGAAGGCCTTCGGGGAGACCCCTCGAAAATCCCGAATCCGAGGCAGGGCGGTGCTGACCAGCCGATCGAGAAATTCGTACATGCGGTCCCCTCGCAGAGTCACCTTGGCCCCGATCGGCAACCCCGCCCGCAGTTTGAATCCTGCAATCGCTTTCTTCGCCCTCGTCACCACCGCTCTCTGGCCGGTGATCAACCCCAATTCAGCGGAGGCGCTCTCCAGCAGCTTGACGTTCTGAATCGCTTCCCCCATACCGACGTTCAAGACAATCCGATCCAATTTAGGGACTTGCATGGGATTGGAGTAGGAAAACTCCTTCATCAGGGCCGGAACCACCTGCTGACGGTAAGTCTCCTTTAGCCGGGGCGGAACCCGAGGCCCACTTGGCTCTTTCTTGGCCGGCACGGAAGGCGCGGCCTCCTTTTTCGAAGCCGTTTTTTTCTCCCCTTTGTCCGGGGGCTTCCCGGCAGCCCGCTTGTCTCCTTTGGATTTTCCGCTGTCCATCTCAGTTCCTCAAACTCACTCGCTCAGGCCTTTTCCAGGACCTCCTGACACTTCCTGCAGATTCTCATCCGGCGTCCGTCCTCCGAGACCTTGATCCCCACCCGGACCGGCTTCTGACAGTTCGCGCAGTACAGCATGACGTTGGAGATCGCCAACGGAGCTTCCCGTTCCAGGATCCCGCCCTGCCGAGCTTTTTGGTTGGGCTTGGTATGACGTTTGATAATGTTGAGCTTTTCCACCGTGACGTGGCCGGTGGAGGGGTCGAGGGTGAGTACCTTGCCGGTCTTCCCCCGCTCTCGTCCGGCGACGACCATCACCGTATCGCCTTTGCGAATCCGGATTTTTCCACTTGCCTGCTGTTGCATGTCCGCGATGCTCCGCCCTGTGAGGCCGCCGAGTTAGAGCACTTCCGGGGCCAACGAGATGATTTTCATGAATTTCTTCCAGCGCAATTCTCTCGCCACCGGCCCGAAGATACGCGTTCCGATGGGTTCACCCTGCGCGTTGATCAACACGCAGGCGTTGCGGTCGAATTTGATGTAGGAGCCATCATCCCGGCGCACGCCTTTGGTCGTCCGCACGATGACCGCCCGACTGACATCGCCTTTCTTGACCGTAGCCTGCGGAATCGCTTCCTTGACTGCCACCAC
>JBFFYZ010000178.1:0-4913 GCA_041568895.1 Nitrospiraceae bacterium | reverse complement strand
GAGCCGCCTCCCGCTGGGTCAGGGAGTCCACCAGTTCGAGGGCCCGGTCATATTGTCCACGATCAAAAGCGCTGCGGGCCTCGGCAAGCAGGACCCCCGGATCCGCAGGCCACACCGAACCGGGGAGCACCCACAAGACCAGCGCGACCCCGATGAGGATCCCCCTCGTTCTCACAGCCCTCCGGCGGAGGTGCACTCCGGCGTTCATGACCCACAAGCTCCATTCCATGCCTTCATTATACGGGCTCCCCGTGGGTTTTGGGACTCCCCTTTCCTGAGAAGACCGGCATCCCCGAAAGATGATGATCGAGAAACACAGACCGAGGGAGGAAGAAACCGGCGGGCACGAACGTTACTGCTGGAGTTCGAGGAGCGGAACGATAGTGACCGGACGGCCGAGGACCCCGGGGCCAAACCTCGGATTGTCCACGACCTCAAGGCCCGAACGGCGTCCGACCGGGGCAGGGAGCGAAATCCTGGTCTCAACCACACCGTTGGGCTCAACGGTCACGACCTGCTCGTCGATCGGTCCGGTCAGCGGATGCCAGGTCACCAGCCGGTACTGGCCGGGAGGCACGTCTGGAATCGTGAAACCACCCCTCGCATCGGTAATGGCAAAATAGGGGTTGTCGATGGAGAGGGCCCAGCTCTCCATATAGGGATGGAACCCGCACTGCATGAGAAACATGCGCCGACCCTTGGTCAGGTAAATGGGGCCCAACATGGACTTGCCCGGCTCATGGTTGTGGGTCGCGTGCAGATCGCCGCGCCGGTGGTGGAAATTCATCGGCAGGGGTGAATTAAACAACACCCGCGCCCCAAGGCTGGTCGAGGTCTCGTACGCCTGAATGTCGTGCATGACGGGATCCATGTTGACGACCTCGATGGCATGACCATCACGGACGACCGTCATGAAGGGCAGGAATTTACAATCCCGGGCTTCGACGCGGGGAACCGAGAGACCGAAAGCTTTCCCCGAGGAAATTCCCTCCAGCATGACCACGGCATCTTTGAGGCCGCCGGTGTTGTCCACGACGAAATCGTACAGCAGGCGCCATCCTTTCCCATTGGAAATCCGGCCGCAGTACTCGGGGTCCGGGTAAATAATGAGGTTGTACCCCTTCGGACCCGGCACGGTACCCTCCAGCTTGACCGTGCCCGTGATCTGGCCGGCGTCCCGAACCTCCACCACCTCGTAAGCGAGAGCGGTTCCGTCCTGGCCGCCCCACAGACCGGCGGCAAGCAGGAGGACGAGCAGGTGGCTGGGGTGCCAGATGTTCAGACGGAAGGACATGGCCACGATTCCTTGCCTCACTTCTCTGTTATCCTGCGCGCTTACGGCACCTGGTGTTCAAGCGTCGGCTTAATCTCCAGGGGCTTTCCCAGCGCTTCCAGGCCGAAATGGGGGTTTTCAACCATCTCATGCGCACTGCGGCGGCCGGTCGGCGCCTGAAATTGAAACGCGGCGGTGACAGTCCCGTTCGGCGTGACGGTCACCTGTCTTTCCATCATGGGGCCGGCCTGGGGATGCCAGGCGACCAAGGTATAGTCGCCCGCCGGTACGTCGGTAATCTCAAAGGTCCCATCTTGTCTGGTGAGGGCATAATAGGGATTGTCGACGGCCAGCCCCCAGGCCTCCATGTAGGCATGGAATCCGCATTGCATCACGAAGATGCGCCGATTTTTCGTGAGCGTGATGTTCTCCTTCATCGGCGTGCCCGCCAGGTGCTCGTGGCTGTTGGCCCCGACGTCACGCCGGTGGTGAGGATTCATCGGAAGCGGGGTATTAAACAGCACCCGAGGACCCAGGTTGGACGTCTCATAGGCCTGAATGTCGTGCATCACAGGATCCATGTTGATGACGATCACGTCGTGTTTATCCCGCACGGTGGCCACAAACGGCAGAAACCGGCAATCGCGCGCTTCGATCGTCGGAGGGGTGAACACAAAGGGCTTCCCCTTCGGTACATTCGCCAACAGTACCACGACGTCTTTCAACCCGCCATCCGGCCCGATGTCGAACTCTTTCAGCAACCGCCAGCCCGTTCCGGTCGAGATGCGCCCGCAATAGACCGGATCGGGAAAGGTCACCAGGTTAAAGGCTTTGGGCGTGGGCTTGCCCCCCGTCAGGGTGACTTTCCCGGTGATCGTCCCCCCGTTGGTCACCTGGACTTCTTCGTACGACCAGGCGGGCGATGCCAGCGCCACCACCGCCATCCAGACTGCAATTGGGTACCACATGCACTCCTCCCACACGATTCGGCTGCCACGTTGACCCATACTCTCCGCTGCCTCAAAAAAAGGGGGAGCCTCGACGGCTCCCCCTGAGCAGACAGATGCGCTGTACGGGTAGGCCGTAATTACTTCGAGGCCACCGGCACCAGCTGTGACCCGGTGAGGGTGTCGGCCTCGGCTTTCTTCGTGCCGGGCGCGGCACCCTTCAACGGCAACAACCGTTGATCCCCAATCGGCAGGACCCGCAGGTAGCCCCACTGCCCGGACTGTGAATAGGGCAGCCGCTGGTTACTCCAGACGTAGTCGCCGGCCAACCCAAACGGTCCGCCCGCCGAAGGAATAAACGCATCAATTGTCTCGGAACCGGAAAACTCCACGACACTGATCTGGTCCGCGCCGGGCATGAACGGCTCGATCGGCCACTCATGCTTTTCGACACTGAACATCTGGTTCTGCTCGTTGCTCGAGCCGAACACGTGGATCCGCACCGGGTCACCCGCGTGAGCTTGGATCAGGGGAGTCGCGGGATCTTCCGGACTGTCCGCGACGCAGGGCTGGAACATCCGCCCCAATTCGCAGCCTTGATTCTCCCGATACCGATACGGCTCCGACCGGTAGTTGACCCCGGTCAACCCAGCTACGTTTTGGATATAGGGCATAAAGCTGGTCCCGATGATGTTGTCCTCATCCTGGAAGAACAGGGCCACATCACGGTAATTCGCCCGCTGCTCGTTGCCCGGAATGGTCCGGTCCACGATGACGTCGGCCACCCAGCCATTCTTCTGCGAGATATCGGCACCGGTCTTGGGGTCCCGATAGGCCGAGCCCTTCGGTCCGATGATGAGCGCCCCGAACAACCCGTTGCGCGGATTCAGCATGGGATTGCCCCAATCCCACACCAGCGAACCGATCTCCCCGAAGAAGGGATCCGCGTAATAGGTGTAGGTGCGGCTCTCGCCCGGGCCGACTGTTTGATCGCCGCCATTGTTCCCCACGTTGGCCCCGAGGGAGTCCTTGGGGTTGAACGCCAACGAAATCGCCGAGAACGACGCCCGGCTGTCCTTCAATTTATTTTTCAGATTGACCTTGATGCAATCCCCAACGTTCGCCCGAAGAGTCAGGGGCATGGGCTGCAGGCCCTCCGCCACCTTGGAGACATCCTCTTCCAGCGCGTAAATCTTGGCCTTGGGGTTAGCGAGAATGATCTTCCGCTCGAAGTCCACTTCGATGACGTCGGGCGCCTTCGGATTGAACTTCATGGACGGGTGATCCATCGCCACGACGTTGAACGTCTTCACCGGCGCATCAGCCGGACACACCGGGAGCGGCTTGGGAATCTCGTTCCGCCCCGAGTAGCCGGCAGGCAACTTCTGAAGATCGGGCACCTCTTTGTCCAGAACCCGCAGAATGCCCCAGGCACCCTCCGACAATTTGGAGGAGCGTCCATTGAAGTGAATGTAGTCGCCCGGCTGCAGTCGCGGTCCACCGGCCTTCGGCACCACCAAATCATAGCGCTCGGCGATCCCGACATGGATGGAGTTCTTCCGGTTGGCATCGCCCGCGTACCGCTCCGACAGGAAGGTGTGGCCTGAAATGGTCCAGACCATGGTTTCGTTCATGAGTGTATGAACGAGCCGGAACACCGCCGTATCCCCGAGGTACGCGCGGAGGAGCGGTGTACTCGGATCCCCATGGATCACGCTGCTGAAGATCTGGGACGGATCCGGATTATTTTTCAACCGTTGTGCCACCGGCTCCGCCCTGAAGTTGAATCCGCTTCCGGTGGTATGCGTGCCCCCGTTCAGGAACGGCATCGGGGTCATGTAGATTTTTTCCGGCATCTGGAAGGACACGGTCTTCCCGGCCTCCAAAGCCACCTCCACCGGCTGTCCGGGCGGGTTCCCGGCCGTCACGATGTTCACCGTGTGCGGCACGGTATCGTGCACCTGGACCATCAATTCCCGGAAGCTGCCGTTCACCCCGTAGCCGACCGGTTCCACCGTCCGGATGTCCGCGATCGGACCGGTCCGGATGGGCTTGCCGGTTTTGGGATCATGATAGGTGGACCCGACCGGCTCGATCAGGAGCGTGCAGAATCCGCCATGAGGCCAGGTGGTGGCCCCGAAGGCGTGGTCGTGGCAGAAGACGGACCCCACGTCCGCGTCCGCCCACAAGCGCTGCCGCACGAACTCCACCGTCACGATGTCTTTGGCGGGATGGTCGTGCTTCAGCGGCTTCGTGAAGGTGATCGTGTCGCCCTTGATCGCCTTGATGCGCAGGACTTCATTGCCCTTCACGTTGTCGGCTCCCACCAACAGGGGGGTCCCCACGTGGTACTGCTTCGCGTTCGTCACCGTGATGCTGGACTGCCCCTTCTTGGCCGGCTTGGTCAGCACCGCGTTCATGGGGACGGGCAGGCCCTTCTTGTTTTTCTTTTCCAGCATCGTGAACGGGCGCACCGACTGTTCATAGGAGAAGCCGGTGATCACGCCGTCCGACGCCTGGTTGTCGAACTGCACGAAGTGGAAATGGGTGTTGATCTTGGAGGACTGGAAGTTCGTGTAATCGTCGTCCTCCCACTCGCTCGTCAACACGTAGTCCACGCAGTCATAGATGTTGGCGCGGAACACCAGGGGATATTTCAGATCGTTGTTCGCCCGGATGGCGGCTTCCTCTTC
>JBFFYZ010000177.1:0-4919 GCA_041568895.1 Nitrospiraceae bacterium | reverse complement strand
GTTTCGGAGGTTTGGGCTGCGCCGAGTTGGATTTCGACCTGCTTCCTGGTGGAGCCAACCTCAAAAGCCTGGAAGTTGGGCTCAGGATTTCCGTGTAAGGCCATCGCAATCGAGCAGCCCGTGGTGGCCAGTAGGCCCAAGATGCCCAAGGCGATTGTCGGTAACATTCCTCCTGGTGTGTTCACCGTGCCCTCCCTTGCTGCGTCCACAGGACGGGTCCCGATCTCACCGAAATGGACAGAACTACGTACCAGGTACCCTTATATATCGAGGGTGGAAAATTCGCAAATAAACCGACAAATCCCGCAGGCCTTGCTTGACAGGTGCTTGGAGGTGGCCTAGCGTGCTGCTGTCCTCCAGGGTTCGCCTGGGTACTCTTACCCTGTAACTTTTTTCCCGGAGGGAAAACGCGTGCTCGACCAGCTGTTCGTGTATCATCCGGCACCGTGGCAGGACAGAAATTGGGCTCGGCTGAGCGGACTTCCCTTGCAAGATGTCTGGTTCCAGGCCTCGGACCATACCAAGTTATTCGGCTGGTATGTCGAACCTGCGCCAGGCGCCCCAGTCCTGCTGTGGTGCCATGGAAACGCGGGAAATATCATTCACCGATTGGAGAATCTGGCCGCGTTAGTCCAAATAGGCCTGTCGGTCTTCCTGTTTGATTACCGCGGCTATGGGCGGAGCCAGGGCTCACCGACGGAAGATGGTCTCTACCAAGATGCCTTGGGTGCCTATCGCTACCTCTTGGACTCCAGGCGAATTCGAGCTGAGCGGCTCGTCCTCTTCGGGCGGTCTTTGGGGGCGGCGGTCGCCGGGGATCTGGCAAGTCGGCACAAGGCAGCCGGGTTGATTTTGGAGTCCTGTTTCCCCTCGGTCGAGGCCGTTGCCCGGGACTTCTATTTTGGACTTCCGGCCCACTGGCTTCTCAGTGCCCGCTACGATCTGCTCGAACGCCTCCCCAAAATCAACATGCCCATTCTCGTGATTCACGGGGAGCGCGACACCATCATTCCGATCGAGTTCGGTCGGAAAGTCTTCGAGGCTGCCCTCCAGCCAAAAATATTCTACCCCGTCCCCGGAGCCGACCATAACGACCTGCCCTTCGTGGGGGGCCGAGCCTATTTCCGACGGCTGAAGCAATTTGTTGAAGAGGTCGTCCGGTGAAAGTCGGATTTGCATTTGACCGGGGTGGGTGAGTAGACTGATTCACAAGCATCGATCCCTGTTCTTCCATCGCCGGCCTTATCGCCGTCGCCCTCTCGGCAGGCGATTCTCTGGGCCGGGTTATCTCGCAAAAAGGAGATTCCATGAAGTTCTTGAAACAATCGTTATTCTCCTTGGGTATCTTGGGAACAGCCTTCCTGTTTCTCACCGTGGTGGCCGCCTGTGATTCCGGAAAGCCGACCGAGGAGGCCAAGAAGGAAGACAAGGCGCCGGCCGAATCCATGAAGGAAGGCGAACCGGCCGGAGGGAAGGTCAAAGGCGAGGCCAAAAAAGAAATGGCCATGCCGGCAGGGGAGGCGAAGGCCTTGATGGCTCCGGCCAGCTCGGCCGGCCGAATGCAAAACGACGAAGGTGTCGGGCACTATGAGCAAAAGCATTGGGATGTCGCGGAAGGCCATTTCCGGAAAGCGATCAAGGGCGACGGGAAGTTGGCCGAAGCCCATTACAACCTGGCTCTGTCCTTGGACAAGATGGGCAAGCACGAGGAAGCCACCACCCATTTTAAAAAGGCCGCCGAGTTGGCTCCCAAGAACCCGAAGATCGTGGATTCCCCCATCCTGAAGAAGCACATCGGAACCTGAGTCCCTTCCCGCCCTGGAGCATCGTGGCACCTGCCCCTCAAGGGGCAGGTGCTTCCCATCCCTGTCTCAGCCTCTCGCTTCCTGCATTTTCCCACCACGATGAAAAAATTCTTTCAAATGATGGCGCTTGGGAAAGTATTTTGGTAATCTGCGCCGATTTCGTGCATGAACCCAGGAACCCTCAGAGAAGGGGGACCGGGGAGGGTAGAGGGTACTTGCAGAGGGAGGGTTGGGTGGATAGACCATGGCGTGCACCCTGGATCTGGGCCTGTCTTCTTACCTTCATCAGTATCCAGGCCGGCTGTGCCGGCCTGTTTGAATCCCCTCAGGACCAACTCCTTGCCTCACCCGTTCTCCAGACCCAGGAAGACGGGACCCACCTCCCTTTCGCGATGCCTCAGGATGGAGGGGATAGGGTCACCGCCGGCGCGTCCACCCTTCTGGTAGCCGAAGCTCCCTCACCGCAGGAAAAGGCCGAGGGAACGGGCGACCTTACGTCGGATGGGCAAGTCACTGGAGAAGAAGGCAAGGGACCGGGCGTGGTACCCGAGGAATTGGCACCAGATCCCTTTTCCGAACCCTTCGAGGACCCGTTCACTCAGCCCAGTGAGGCTGGGACGGCTGCCGTCGAAGAATACGACCCGTTGGAGTCGTTTAACATCCGGATATTCAATTTCAACCGAGAAGTCGATCGCTATGTGATCAAACCCGTTGCGACCGGGTACGATTATGTGATGCCGGACGCGCTGGAACTGGGCATTCAGAATTTTTTCCACAATGTCCGCTTTGTCCCTCGGCTGATGAATAACCTCTTCCAGGCCAAATTCAAAGGCGCCGGATTGGAGGTGAGCCGGTTCTTGATCAACACCACCATCGGCCTGGCCGGCTTCTTCGACCCGGCTAAAAACCTGTTCAATCTGGACACCCCGGACGAGGATTGGGGGCAGACCTTGGGCGCGTGGGGGCTGGGGCAGGGTCCCTATCTGGTTCTTCCCCTGCTGCCCCCCTTGACCCTCAGGGACGCGACCGGTTTTCTGTTCATGGATCTGGCCCTCGACCCCATTAACTACATGGTGATCCCCATTATGCCCTATCGGTTTGAGGGCCAACCGATGGCGACGGTGCGCGATACCCGCACGATCGTATTTTGGGGGATACGGGTCGGGGAGATCATCAATGAACGATCGATCAACCTCGAACGCTTTCAAGGGGTGGAAGAAGCCACTCTGGATCTCTACAGCGCGGTCCGGAACGCCTACCTTCAGAAACGAGCGCGGGAGGTAGCCCGGTAAACCCAGGACTGAGTAGCGAGGACTGAGGACTGCAATTAGGGCTGAGGGCTGAGTGCTGAGGACTGAGAGGTGGGAAATTCACCGCGCCAGGATTGTTCCAACCTCAGTCCTCAGTCCTTATCGCTCAGCACTGCTCTGTGTCCTCAGCCCTTGATTACTCCGAGCTCCCGACCCACCTTGGCGAAGGCCTGGACCGCTCGCTCGAGCTGTGCCCTCGTATGCGCGGCGGACATCTGCACCCGGATCCGCGCCTGTCCCTTCGGGACCACCGGATAGCTGAACCCCACCACATAGACTGAGTCCTGCAACAGCCGGTCGGCCATGCGGGCGGCCAGGCTCGCGTCTCCCAACATGATCGGAATGATCGGGTGCTCGCCCGGGACCAGGGTGAACCCCAATTCGGTCAGGCGAGACCGGAAAAACGCCGCGTTTTCCATGAGGGTCGTCCGCAACCCTTCGCCCTGCGCCACCAGCTTCAAGGCTTGCAACGCGGCGGACGCAATCACCGGCGGCAAGGAATTGGAGAACAAATAGGGACGCGACCGTTGCCGCAGCAACTCCACGAGCTCCGCGCGGCCGGAGGTGAAGCCGCCGGAGGCTCCCCCCAGCGTCTTCCCGAGCGTGCTGGTGATTAAGTCCACCCGGTCCGCTACGCCGTAATGGTCCGGAGTGCCTCGACCGGATTTCCCGAGCACGCCGGTCGCGTGGCTGTCGTCCACGACGACCGCCGCATCGTACCGTTCCGCCAACTCCGTGATGCCATCCAAGCGGGCCAGATCGCCGTCCATGGAAAACACCCCGTCGGTGGCGATCAATCGAAGACGGCAATCCGTCGCTTCCTTCAAAACCCGTTCCAGGTCCTTCATGTCCGAATGGGCGTACCGGAACCGTTTGGCTTTGCAGAGGCGAATGCCGTCAATAAGGCTCGCGTGGTTCAGGGCATCGCTGATCACTGCGTCGCGTTCGTCCAGCAGGGTCTCGAACAGGCCGGTATTCGCGTCGAAGCAGGAACTATAGAGAATGGTATCTCCGGTGCCGAAAAAGGTGGTGAGGGCCTGTTCTAACCGCTTGTGGAGATCCTGCGTCCCGCAAATAAAGCGCACCGAGGCCATGCCGTACCCGTGGTGCCGGAGCCCTTCGGCGGCGGCCTCCACGACGGCCGGATGGTTCGCCAATCCCAGATAATTGTTCGCGCAGAGGTTGAGGACTTCGCCTTGCTGGACGCGGACCTCCGCGCCCTGGGGGCCAAGGATCTGCCGCTCGGTTTTGTACAGGCCCGCCTCCCGGATTGCCGCGAGCTGCTCCTCAATGATTTTCTTAAAAGATTTAAACGCCATCGTCGTTAAATAACTGAATGATGAGTGATGAACGATGAGTGATGAATGTGGAATTCATCGTTCAGCATTCCGCGTTCAGCGTTAAGGGAAAAGCACGACCTTTCCGCACTCTCCGGATTCGATCAGGGTGAACCCTTTTTTGAAGTCGGCCAGGGGAAAGGTGTGGGTGACCACCGGCCTGATGTTCAGGCCGGCCTGGAACAGGCCTGCCAAACGATACCAGGTATCGAAGAGGCGGCGTCCGGTCACGCCGTAGACCCGGATGCCTTTGAAGATGATGTCGTTAGGAAGATCGAACGAGACCTGGCCGGTGGGGATGCCGAACAGGGTGACACGCCCTCCGATTTTGACGGACCGGAAGGCCTGGTGGAGGGCCGCAGGATCTCCGGACATTTCCAACGCCGTGTCGACTCCTTCGCCGTTGGTAATATCCGAAAGAGTCGAGGCCAAGGTATCGGGAGAATCGGTTTTCACGTTGAGCGTAT
>JBFFYZ010000176.1:0-4933 GCA_041568895.1 Nitrospiraceae bacterium | reverse complement strand
TCGGAGTATGACGATAGGCCACGAAATAAAAGAGCTCGACGGAATGGATAGGATCCCGGTTGTCCAGGATAAACTGCCGGGTCTCTTCCGCCTCCGCCCTGGTTTCTCCCGGAAACCCGTAGAAGGCCATCACATGGTTCCAGATCCCCGCCTTGGCCGCCTCCCGTAAATTGTGCTCAATGACGGACTTCTTGACGTGCTTGTCCATGAGCCCCAGCACCCGCTCGTTGGCGGACTCCATCCCGTAATACAGGGTGCAACAGCCGGATTGGGCCGCCAGCCGCCAGACCTCGGGATCCTGGAGCGTCTCCTCGAACCGGATCAGGGTCGTCCACTTGATGCCGACGTTCTGCTCCACCAGCAATTGGGAGACTTTCTTGAACAGCGCCGGCGGGTAGGACTCGTCGGCAAACAGAAAATGCTCGGCCTGATACTTCTCCTTGAGCGCTTTCACCTCGCGCACGACGTCGTGAGCGGGTTTCCCCCGGTAGGCGTCGAAATACCCCTGTCCGTGGTCGCAAAAGGTGCACCGTCCCCAGTAACAGCCGCGGGTGGCCAGATAGGGCAGGATGCGCACGGGGACGAAATACAGATCCAGGGGGAAGCCCTCGAAATCGGGTAGCGGCAGCGCGGTGGTTTTCTCGGTGTAGATTTCCTTGTTCACGTGAACGCCGCTCTGGTCCCGATAGATCAAATTGGGAACCGAGGCCATCGTCCGCTGTCCGGTCAGGGCTTCCAGCAACCACAGAAGGGCATGCTCCCCTTCGTAGAGAATGGCGGAATCGAAGACCTCGGTGAAAAACCGCTCCTGGTGGGGAAGCTCTTCCTGCAGCCTGGTGATGACGTTGCCGCCGACCGTGACGTGAATGTCCGGGAAGGTTTCCTTGATCATTTTGCAGAAGGTGAGCCCCGCCATCAGCTGCATTTGGGTCCCGATCGAAACCCCGACGACTGCCGGTCCCTCCTTGTGGACCGCCGGCAGGATCAACTCCCGGCACACGTCCCGGTACACGTTCACCTGCTCATCGTCCAGGCAGGCCAAGACCTCCCGGGACACGCCCGGGCGGTAGCCCAAATTGCTCTCCATGGGATAAAAGACGAGGGAGGCCGGATAGTAGGCGGCGGAAATGTACTGCATCACTTCCCGGAAGGTGTTGAGCGCCCCTTCCAGTTTGTCCGCGTCGTAGAATTCTTCCCCCCGGACGATGCGCTTGGCCGCCTCCGCCTGCTCCGCCAGCTCGACCACATCCAGGCCGGCTTTCGCGTCCAGACAGGCTTTTTGCTCGGCTTCCCGTTCGGTCAGCAGTCCGCTGCGTTCCTTGGCCTCCAAGTCCCGAAGCTGCATGCCCATCCGCGCTTTGACCCAGATCAGAAACGAATCGCTGAAGAAGCGATCGTACATTTCGATGTTCACGTCCTTCTGGACGACCTCGTGACCGGCCTGCCGCAGGGTTGCGGTCAGGCAGGGCAGCGCCAAATAGGGCGCCGTCGGCACCCATTCGGGAGGAAAGAGCAGCATGGTTTTGACCTTGCGCCCACCCTGCCCGCGAGCTGCTTGTCCACTTGCCTGTTCGATATGAATGATTGACGATCCCATTCGATTTGCCCCGTCAGCAGACTTTTTCGGCCACCGTGCCCAGCCGCTCCGTTCCGTCCTGTCCGGTGGGCAGACGGAATTGGAGCTCCGGCAGCTTATTGGTGCCGAACCGCGCCACGTAGAGGAAAATGTATTCCCGAATAAAGATTTTGAGATCCCACCCGGGGTAGTGGTTTTGCTCGAACTCCTCGAACACCCGCTCCGCTTCCTCCACGCTCAGCCCTTGGGTCACGGTGAAATAATAATCCAGCGCGAGGTCCCACTCGGGGTTTTTGTAGGGAATCACCCCGTACTGCTCGGGGTTCTTGGCGACCGGCGTGTGCCGGCTCAAGTCGAACGTGCCGAACCCGATGGAATGGACCAGTTCCTTGTTATTCTCGAGGAACCGCATGCTGTCCAGCGCGTCCTCCCGGGTCTCGCCGGGGAAGCCGAAGAAGCCCATGACGTGATTCCAGATCCCGACGCCGTCCGACAGCTGCAGGCTGCGCTTGATGACGTCGGTGGTCGTCGCTTTGTCCATGAGCTTGAGGACCCGCTCGTTCCCCGACTCGTAGCCCATGTGCAGGTACTTGCAGCCGGATTCCCGAGCGTCGTTCCACACGGTTTCGTCCAGCAGGCTCTTTTCGAAGCGCATGTGGGTGGTCCACGCAATCCCCATGTTGGTGTCCACCAGCTTGCGGGTCAGTTTCCGGAACAGGGCGGGGGGATAGGACTCGTCGGTGAAATGAAAATGCCGGGTGCGATAGGTGTCCCGCAGATGACGGATCTCCTCGACGATCTGCTCGATCTTCTTGGTCCGGTACCCGGCGGTATAGCCCTCCCCGTGGTCGCAAAACTCGCATCGGCCCCAGTAGCACCCCCGCGTCGCCAGATAGGGCAAAATCCGATCGGGCACGAAATATTTTTCCAGCGGCAGGCCTTGAAAATCGGGCGGCGGCAGGGCGGTCATGTCCTCGGCATAGGTCAGGTTGGAGGTCTGAATCCCGGCGGCATCCCGATAAATCAGATTGGGAATCTCGTTCAGCTCCCGCCCGGCGGCCACGGCTTCCACCAATTGCAGAAAGGCGGTTTCCCCCTCGTAGACCACGGCGCTATCGAAGAGCGCGAAGAGGTTCGGCAACCCCGGCAGCACGTCCCGAAGCCGGGTGACGGTGTTACCGCCGATCGTGACGTGAATGTTCGGGAACTGCTCTTTGATCAGGGCGCAGAACGTCATGGACGAGAACAGCTGCTGCTGCAGGACGATGGAGATCCCCACGACATCGGGCTGTTCCGCAAGAATGGCCGGCTTCACAATGTGCTCGAAGACGTCGCGATACACGTTGACCTGGGTATCCTGCACCGCCTCCAGCACCTCCGACGACATGAAGACCTTGTAGGACAGGTCGGTCTCCATGGGGGGCATGCAAATTCTCGCCGGGGCGTAGACCAGGGAAATCGTGGTCGTCACCTCGCGAAAGGCATTAATGGCCCATTCCAGCTTCTCCGCCTCATAGAAGTCCGGGCTGCGCACGATCCGCTTGGCGGCCTCCGCCTTTTCCGTCAACTGGGCGATCCGTTCCCGCGTGCACTCACAGAGGGCCAACTGCAGGTCCTGCTCCCACTCCTCCAACTCACGCCGTTTAGACAGTTTCCGAAGCCGGTCCAATTGCTGGGGCACCTTGCGAAGAACGTGCTTCAGAAAATCCCCGCTGAAATACCAGTCGTACATTTCCAGGTTGACGTCCTTTTGGACCACCTGGTGGCCGGCGCCTCGCAGCACTGCGGTTAAGGTGGGAAGGCTGAGGTAGGGTTCGGAGGGATACCAATCGGGCGGAAACAGCAGCAAAACCTTGGCCTTCCGCCCGCTCGAGGCTTCCGAGGCCTTCCGGTGCAGCTGAACCAGCTCCGGCGTGGCCCGGTTGCCCTTCGAATATTCTATTTTCATGAAACCCGCTCCCCTCCCGGCGGGCACCCCCCGTATCAATCAGGAGAGGACCTTACCGGTATCAGGTTCGATCAAAATGGTTGAAACCCATTCTATTTCCGTCCCTTGGGGTAGGTCAAGGGCAATCGGCCCCTGGCCGGGAAAAGCGACCCCTATGGGAGGGGTTGGGGGCCTCAGTGCTGGGCAAATCCGGCCTCCCCCGGAGCCCCCTGTACCGCCTCGCGGTAATACTCCTCCAGTAATTGGCCGCGTTGGGCTTCCACGATGACCAATTGCCGCTGGTCGTAGGTATTGGCCCAATAGAGATACACCAGGCCTTTCACCTCCCCCAGCTCGATATGCCGCTGGCGGCCGTCCGCCTCCTCCGCCGTGGAGGCTTTCCGAGGCTTCCGTCCCTTTAAGGATTCCCAGACCCCTTGGGCCGTCCAGGTGTGGTTCTCATAGAGGGGCGTCTGTGATAGGGCTTCCTGGCTTCCCCTGTCGGGCCAGAATCGGTTGACGATATCATCCAACTCTCCTCTCCCCTGCCTCACCAGGTCCAAGGCCGTTCCGGCCGCGCAGTCCAGGTTTCCGCCCAACCCGATCTTTCCCACCAGAATTCCGAAAAACCCGTGGCCCAAGGCCAACGAGAGATACCCCATCGAGCCTGCCGCCTGGCCCCACTCCACCCGGACCGATCCCAGATGCCCGTCTTGCCATTCTTCCACCCGACGCACGGCACGCTCGGGAAGCCGCTCCCACACCCAACGCCCAGCCTCGTCCCGCTGGGCGAAGAGGTCCTGGCCTTCACTTACCTCCGGATGCTCGTCCCACCGGATTTTTTTCGATTCCGTGTCCTGCGGGGTCCGGCCCAGCACGAACAGCGGGCCATCTTCCTCAAAATCCTCGACTGACCGATAGCCAAAGGGAATCGGCCTTTCCAGAAGATGGAATCCCCGTGCCTGGAGAGCCCGCTGAAAGGGCACCCGACGGCCCAGGTGGCGGGCCTTCTCAAGGAGAATCAGACGCCCGGAAGGCAGGAGCGCCTTGCAGAGATGATCGAGCCGCGGCCCCAAGCCCGTTCGCCGCTCAAACTCCTGTTGGGCCATCGGATCGTGGCGTCGGGTGAAGGTCGTCCATCCTTCGCTGGGAAGGCCGGGATCCTGTTCGGACTGAAACAGGGCCTGAGCGGCCAGAATCAGATCAAACCGTCCAATCGGAGCGCCTGTTTGAAGATCGGCCGGTTCGAACCGCAGGTTGCTGAGTCCCATCTGCTCAGCGCGGCGTTGGGCCTCCTGCAAGGAGGCTTCAGACCGGTCCACGCCCACCAGTTGCGAGGCCGGATACCGGCGGGCGTACCAGGTGGTCAGCAGACCGACGCCGCAGCCGGCATCCAGCACCGACCGGGCCTCTCCGATTCGGTCAGCGAG
>JBFFYZ010000175.1:0-4997 GCA_041568895.1 Nitrospiraceae bacterium | reverse complement strand
GGCGATGGGGAAGATCAAGGACGAACGGGTCTTGGATCCCCTGATCGCTCAGCTGCGAAACGACGAGTTTATGGAATACGCCACCGACGCCTTGGTGGAGCTGGGAGAGCCAGCTATCGAACATCTGATCGCGGCGCTCGATGACAAAGATGAAAATACCCGGAAGCAGTCGATTATCGCACTGGGACGCATCAAGGCCGAATCCGCCATCGATGCATTGATCGAGAAGCTCCAGGATAAGGATTGGTTTACCCGGCTTTCCGCCGCGGCCGCCTTGGAAAAAATCGGGGACCAGCGGGGACGTGAGGCGATTAAGCCGCTGCTCAAGGATCCGGATCTGGTCGTCCGGATGCGGGTGGAACGGATCCTGAAAGCCTGGAAAAAGGAGACCGCCAACGCCTGATGGGTTGAGGGTTATTTCTCCAGCAGCCCATCGACTTCCCTTAAAATTTCATTCAGTTTCTTCCTAGCCTCGGCCTTTCCCATCGTCAGGTCCAGTTGCACCGCTTTGGATTTCGCAATCAGAATTTTCAACGCCTGGGCGTGGCGATCCGGCGGATCGGACCGGTCTGACTGGGCCGCCTTCTCCATCTCCGCCACCGCCTCGGCGACCTCCTTGGCCGCATTGCCGAAATTGCGATCCAGAATCTCGGCCTTGGCCTGGATCATTTTGGCCTTTGCGTCAACCAGCGATTGACGCCACCGAAAATTCTGCTCCAGACCCAGGGTCGAGTCCAGCACGTTGCGGGTCAAGGAGGCGATGGTGTCTTTCAAGCTGGAGATGGTCAGCTTGAGTTCGCTCACTGGACGTTGGCCAATATAGTAGCCGAGGCCGAACACGGTCGTGAGCAGCACCAGTCCTCCAAGAAATTTGAGCATAGGCGTTCCTTTTTGGTCCTTTCTCTAGTCCGGCCGGGCATTGTCCTGTCAGGTCGAGCCGGGACCGCTCTGTTATCGCTTTCCCCCAGACAGGGTATGCACCAGGCTGCCCGCTGCGGCGATCCGCACGGCGGGGTCCGAATCCAGGAGCCCCTGTTTTAACAGGGGCCATGTTGGCGACCCCCCCAGTTTTCCCAAGGCCTGCACGGCGGCCAACCGCGGTTGGGGGTGGGGATCCCGGGAGAGTTGCTCCAGAAGGGACATTCCGCGGGTATATCCCGCCTGGCCCATGGCCCAGGCCACGGCGGCCCGGACCGAAGGGTCCGGCTGCTTGGCCAAGTCCGTCGCCACCAGCATCGCTTCCCCGTCGCCCAATCGCAGCAGCCCTTCCACGGCCCCGGCCCGAACGAACGGATCGGGATCCTTGGCGATTTGCCATAGGAGCGAGCGGGTATCCGTCAACCCCAGACGCCCCAAGCTGGCGGCCGCCAGGGCCCGCACTCGGGGATGTTCGTCCCCCAGTGCGTGCATGAGAAAGGAGGAGCCGGCCGGATCGCCGAACTCCCCCAAGGCCCCGGCCGCAAATGCGCGAACCGAGGGGTGGGGATCGTAAACAGACTGACCGAGTGCCTTCAACGTCGAGGGTTCTTGGAGGCGGCCCAGGACCCCCACCGCGGCCATGCGGATGTCCGGATCCGGCAAGGTGAGGGCATCCCTCAGTTCGGCCACCGCCTGGTCCTTTCCCAGTCTGGCCAGGGCTGCCAGTGCAAAGACGTGTACCGGACCCTCTTCAGATCGAGCCATCCGGCGGATCGTCTCCACCAGGCTCGGGTCCCCTCTGTCAGCCACGGCATTCAAGGCGGCGATCCGGACGGGCGGAGCGGGATCCTGGAGCGCGCGTTGGAGGGCTGAAGAGGAGGCGCGCAAGCCGGCCCGACCCAGACCCTCCGCAGCCCTGGCGCGGACCACGACCGAGGAATCCAAGAGGCCATCCTCGAGGAAGGGGACCACCTCGCGGCTGCCCAATTCGGCAAGAGCCATGAAGGCGGACTGGCGGAGCGGTTCCTGGGCATCGCGCATGCGGCTGGTGAGATAGGTCAGGCAGATTTGGCGGAGCAGGGCGGGGTCGTCGGGCTGGCCCGTGGGATGGAGCCGGCTGTAGTAGGTGAGCGCCGACTCCGGTTGCCCCAGGTGAAGATGGCTGAGCAAACCCATCCGGAGGAGGGAGCGGGAGATCTTCTGGCCCGGCGGGACTGATTGGATCAGGCGGATGGCCTTGTCATACCGACCCTGCTTGAAGAGGGTGGTGACCTCCTGTTCCAAGGAGGGCTCGGGCACTCGGGCAGGCGATTCGGCCGCTGTCGCGAAATAGCCGCCCACCCAGACCCCCACTAGGGCCACCAGCAGGGCCATTCGGGAAAACCTCGAAAATTCCATGGAGTGTCGCCCACCCTCTTGGTCCCTGGGTCCTTGGCCCCCGTTCATGGCCGGCCTCGACGACGGAGGAAGGAGGCGACGAAGAGGAAGGCCGCGGCCGCCGCGATGAACCCGAGGAGGGCGGTCCATTCCGGATCGCCTTGCTGCCGTAACCAGATCCAAAGCCCCAGCGAAAGCACGGTGACGAGGGCCAGCATGCCCCGCAGGGCCAAGACGTAGAGTCGGCCGAGCCAGGGATCGAGTTCCTCGAGGCTCAGGCGGCTTCGAAGCTCCCCGCGCTGGAGTGCGTCGAAGTGGGCCTCCAGGAGGCTCGGGAGGCGGACCAAGGTCTGCCCCATCGCCAGGGCTTTCTGAACGAGGGTCTCCGCCACGACGTCTTCCTTCAGCAGAAATTCCCGTACGGAGGGGGCAGCCAGGTCGATGATGTTCAGGTTCGGATCAAGCACCGCGTTCAGGCCAGACAGCATCCCGATCGTGCGTCCCAGGATAATGAAGTGGTTCGGGAGCTGGAGGTAGGGGTAGACCCGTAACAGTTCCCGGAGATCGCGGCTCAGGTCGTCCACGGTCAACTCGCGGAGTTCCCTGGGCGGCTTGTCCCGATATTCGTGCATCAGGTGCCCGACCAGCTCTTCCACTTCCCGTGCGCGGGCGGTCCGAACCACCACGCCGAGATCTTTCATCCGGCGGACGATCCCCGGATGGTCCCGCTCGATGATCGCTTGCATGCCACCCTTGATGGTCCGATAGAGACCGGAATCCATGGGCTGCATGATGCCGAAATCCACGAAGATGAGCCGGGGCCCATCGGGATGCGGCTGGACAAACAGATTGCCCGGGTGGGGATCCCCGTGGAACAGCCGGTGTTCCAGCAACTGCGCCATGTAGGCTTCGACCACCAATTTCGCCAGTGCCGGGAGGTCGACCCCTTTGGCCTTGAGCTGCTCCACCTGGGTGATCTTGATCCCGTCCATGAATTCCAAGGTCAACACCCGAGGCGTGGTGTATTCCCAGAACACCCGGGGAACCAATACCCGAGGATCTTTGGCAAAGTTGCGGCGAAAGGCTTCGGCGTACCGGCCTTCCTGGATGTAGTCCAATTCCTGGGACAGGATGTGGCAGAACTCATCGTGCAGGAGGTCGAAGCGAATGTCGGGGATCCACCATTGGAATGTCCGCGTGGCCCACCGAAGCGCCTTCAGGTCGGTCCGGACGATGTCGGCGATGTCCGGGTACTGCACCTTGACGGCGACCCGTTGTCCGTCCGGAAGGGTCGCTTCGTGGACTTGTCCCAGCGAAGCCGCGGCCAAAGGCGCGGGGGCGAATTGCGGGAAAATCTGGTCGAGGTCGCGGCCGAATTCCGCGCTGACCCGTTCTCGGATGACGGGAAAGTCGAGCGGCGGCAGGCGGTCCTGCAGTTGCGCCAGCTCCTCCGTAAACGCATCGGGCAGGACATCCACCCTCGTGCTGAGAAACTGTCCGATCTTGATCAGGACTCCGCGAAGGCGGGTGGCGGTCTCGAGGAAGCTCCGGGCGTTCCTGCGATGGATCCGGTTGCGGCGGGCTCGTTCGAGGCGGCGGGGAAGCACCAACCCCAGCAGGGCGTGAACGGAATACCGCCCCACCATGAGGGCCAAGAGACGGAGAATCGCCAGCAGTCGCGCGTTCACCGCGGGCATCTTAACATCGGGCAGGGGGAAGTCAAGGGGCCGAGGGGGCTGATCGGACCGCAGACGGTCCTTCCTCGAGGTGGCGCCCTAACGTGGGACGGTCGGTTACGTCCGGGTTCTGTCGGGAAGTGCCGCAGGGAGGTAAGAGCAGGTGAGGTACTCCTTCACCATTCGCCTGGCGCAGAACCGTGGGGCGGTCGTGCGGACGGTGTCCTTGACGACCTGAATCCAGCCGCGAGGAATCCCGTCCCGGTCGCGACTGTAAAAGAGGGGGATCACCTGTTCCTCGAGAATGCGGTACAGGTGTTCGGCGTCGTGCTGGTCCTGGGCCTGCGGGTCCAGGACGTGGGCGGAGGAGGGAATGGCCCATCCGTTGGCGCCGTCGTAGCCTTCCTGCCACCACCCATCCAGGACGCTGAGACTGGGCACGCCGTTCAAGGCGGCTTTTTGCCCGCTCGTGCCGCTGGCTTCCATGGGCGGGCGGGGGGTATTGAGCCAGACGTCCACGCCTTGGACGAGGTACTTGGCCATGTGCATGTTGTAGTCCTGAAGGAAGGCGATGTGCCCGCCGAGCGCATGGTCCTTGGAAAAACTGTACACCTGTTGAATGAACTGGCGGCCGGGTTCATCCGCTGGATGGGCCTTGCCGGCGAAGATAATTTGGACCGGGCGCCACCGATCTTCCAGCAACTGTTGGAGCCGGGCCAGGGTGTTGAACACGAGTGTCGCGCGTTTATAGGTGGCAAAGCGACGTGCGAATCCGATGGTGAGGGCTTCGGGGTCCAAGAGCGTGCCGCTGGCCAGGACCTGTGAGGCCTCGAGCCGCCACTCCTTCCATCCCGCCCGGGCCCGTTCGCGGATAAAACTCATGAGCTTGCGCCTGAGGGCCTGACGAACTTCCCACAGCTCCGCGTCGGGAATGTCGGCCGCCCGGTGCCAGACGGCTGGATCATCGACCCGCTCCACCCAGTCCGGAGCCAGGTACTTGCTATAGAGGTGGTTCATTTCCGGCGC
>JBFFYZ010000174.1:0-5007 GCA_041568895.1 Nitrospiraceae bacterium | reverse complement strand
TGGGCTGCGCCAGGGAGACGGTCACCACGATCCTGGGGCACTTTCGAGAGCAGGGGCTTATCCGGATGGAAGGCCGGTCCATTCTTCTCCGGAACCGGGACGGCTTGGCCCGGCTCGTGGCCTGACGCGTCGGCCCTGCCGCGAATTGCACGGTTCCGCCCCAGCTCCCGCCAAATGCCTTGCTCAAACAGGACAAATAGAGCAAAGTAAATCCTCGCCTTGTGTCGGTGGTGTAACAAACCTTTTCAGGTCATGACTGTGGAGTAACGAAGGCCGCGCGGCTCACGCGTTAATCGGCGCAGGAGGGGAAGGGTGGATACCAGAAGGGAATGGCTGGAGGCGGATGGCCTCGGCGGATTCGCCTCCGGAACCGCCGCCGGGATTCGGACCCGGCGCTACCACGCGCTGCTGCTCACCGCCACCACACCGCCCACCGGTCGTCTGGTTCTTGTGAATGGATTCGAGGCGTGGGTGGACACGCCGGCCGGCACCTTTCCTCTGTCTTCCCAAGCCTATGCTCCCGAAGTCGTCCATCCGGACGGCTGGCGGAGGATCGCCTCCTTTGATTATCACCCTTGGCCCAGGTGGGAGTTTCGGCTCGAGGACGGCACCAGCCTTGTCCAGGAACTGTTTGTTCCCCAGGGCAGCCCGATGGTGGCGGTATCCTGGCATCTCGTGGAGCCACGGGAGGGCGTCACCCTCTCGGTGCGGCCCCTGCTGTCGGGCCGCGATTATCATGCGCTGCATTATGAAAATCCTGCGTTCCGATTCGAGGCCGAGGGGTCCGAAGGGCGATTGACCTGGCGCCCCTATGACGGGGTGCCGCCTGTCGTGAGCTTCTCAAATGGCGCCTATCGGCACCAACCAGAATGGTACCGGAATTTTGTATATGAAGAGGAACGTGTGCGCGGTTTGGATTTTCTGGAGGATCTGGCTTCACCGGGAATCTTGCACTGGGACCTGTCGCGAAACCAGGCCGTCTGGCTGTTGGGGGCGGACGTCGGGGAGCCGGCCCTTGAGTCCCTGGCTCCCGGTCTGCCGGCCGACGTCCTGCTCAAGAATCTGCAGTCTGTCGAGGCCGCCCGTCGCCGAACCTTCCCGTCCTCCTTGCATCAAGCGGCGGACGCCTATCTGGTTCGACGCCGAGAAGGCAAGACGATCATTGCCGGCTATCCCTGGTTCGCCGATTGGGGCCGGGATACATTCATCGCCCTCCGCGGCCTCTGCCTCGCCGCCGGCCGGTTGGACGACGCCCGCGATATTCTGCTGGAGTGGGCGGGGACGGTGTCGGAAGGGATGTTGCCCAACCGGTTCCCCGATCAGGGAGACCGGCCGGAATTCAACTCAGTGGACGCGTCGCTCTGGTACGTGATCGCGGTAGGGGACTACCTTGAAGCGCGACAAGCGGCCAATCAGGCGGTTCCGACGCAGGAGCAGGCGGCGTTTCGTGAAGCCATCGAGGCGATCCTGTCCGGCTATGCGCAGGGGACCCGATTTCGCATTCACCTCGAGGAGGATGGCCTGCTGGCGGCCGGCGAGCCGGGCGTGCAGCTCACCTGGATGGACGCCAAGGTCGGGGACTGGGTCGTCACGCCACGGATCGGGAAGCCGGTGGAAGTCCAAGCGCTCTGGCTCAATGCCCTCAAAGTCGGCAGCCACCATGCCAAACGGTGGCAAACCTTGTTTGAGCGAGGGCAGGAGACCTTTCTACAAAAATTTTGGAACGAAGAAAGCCGATGCCTGTTTGACGTGGTGGATGCGGACCATGAACCCGGGAAGATCGACCGAAGTCTTCGGCCCAATCAAATCTTCGCCGTCGGCGGCCTTCCGGTCCCCCTGCTTCACGGGGATCGCGCGGCCGCGGTGGTCAATCTGGTGGAATCCCGTCTCTGGACGCCGCTGGGGTTACGTTCGCTGGCGTCGGAGGAACCGGGCTTCAGGCCCCGGTACGAGGGTGGCGTATGGGAGCGGGATGGTGCCTATCACCAAGGGACGGTCTGGCCCTGGCTGGTGGGACCGTTCCTGGAAGCCTGGGTACGGGTCCGCGGAGGCACCCATTCCGCCAAGCAAGAGGCGCGAGCCAAGTATCTGGCCCCCCTGCTTCGGCACCTGGAAGAAGCGGGGTTGGGCCATGTCTCGGAGATTACCGATGCTGATCCGCCGCACACCCCGCGGGGCTGTCCCTTTCAAGCCTGGTCGCTGGGCGAGGTTCTCAGGCTGCAATACAGCGTACTGGCCGACGCCCGCCCGTCCGGGCGACCGAAGGCCGGTCGAAAGAAGCGCGGCTAAGGCGCCCCAGGCTGGGTACCCGGCGCGCCGGTTACTTGCTCTCGGGGATTTTCCGTGCGGCGCCGATGCTGTCCAGGCCGGCTTGCGCGCAGGCATCGTCCAAGTGTGCGCCGGGCGCGCCGCCCACCCCAATGCCGCCGACCACCTCCCCGCCGATCTCGATCGGCAACCCGCCTCCCAGAATGAGAATCCGGTCGTTCATATCCCGGAGCGCCTGGAGGGCCGGCACCTTGCTGATCAGTTCGGCCAGTTCGCTGGTGGGCCGGCGCAAACTGGCGGCCGTATACGCCTTCTTGCTGCTGCTGTCGGTTGTGTGCGGCCCCGCACCGTCCGCCCGCATCAGCACCCGGAGAACACCGGCCCGGTCCACCACCGCTGCGCTCACCCGATAGCCGTCCTGCTTGCATTTCTCGACCGCGGCCGCCGCCGCTTTGCTGCCCAGGGCCAAGGGAAGCACCGACTCTCGAGGGAGTTCTTCAGCCTGCGCGAACGCGCAGGCCGTTCCGATCAACAACGCGATGACCATGGACACCCGCTTCACGAGGATCATGCCTTCCTCCCTTCACAAATCAATGAGCTTGGTCGGTTGGTATCGGGATGCTGGACCGATGCAGCCTTTGGTATGATTCCGGGTGGGGAAGAAGTAGCAGGGGGATTGGGGGAAGTCAACTGGCCAGACCGCACGCAAAGAGTCTCCTGAACCGGGAGCTGTAACGAACATTACTCGCCGGAGACAGTGCCAGTAACGGCAAACCGGAGGAGACTTCCCTGTGGTCAACATGACGGTGAGCACCATGATCCTGTCCAGTCCGGACAGAGGGGCCGAAAGGACCCCATGGCCGATCGGCAAACTCTTGTTGATCGCCCTCGCCTTGCTGGCGGTAGGCGCCTTTTACGCCTTCGACCTGGGTCGGTACCTGTCCTTCGAGGCGCTCAAAGCCAATCGAGACCAGCTCTCCGCCTATACCCAGGCCCATTATGCCCAAGCGGTGGCGGCGTTCATCGTGGTGTACTGCCTGACGGCGGCGTTGTCGTTGCCCGGCGACGTGTTGCTGACCATGTTGGGCGGGTTTTTATTCGGGAGCCTGGTGGGCACGCTCTATGTCAATGTCGGCGCCACGATCGGAGCCACGCTGGCGTTCCTGTCGTCGCGGTATCTGCTCCGGGACTGGGTGCAACGACGGTTCGGTGAGAGGCTAGGGCCGATCCAGGCCGGCTTTGAGCAGAACGCGTTCGGCTATCTCCTCACGCTCCGGCTCATTCCGGCCATTCCCTTTGTGCTGATCAACCTGGTCTCGGGCCTCACGCGGGTGAGGCTCCGCACCTATATCATGGCCACCTCCCTCGGCATGATTCCGGCCAGCTTCGTCTTCGCCTATGCGGGCCGGCAGTTCGGCATGATCAAATCCCCCGGGGAGATCGCCTCCCTGCCGGTCCTGCTGGCACTGACGCTGCTGGGGATCCTTGCCATCCTGCCGATCCTGTATCGCCGATTCGTCGTGGCCAAACCGCAACCTGAATCGCTGCCGCTGGAATAACGGCGCACGAGGAGACCGACCCATGGCCAGCCCGCAGACCACCAAGCCGACGGATGCCGAGACCACACGGTTGGCCGAAGATGCCGGCCGTGAGAACAACTGGAAACGCTGGGGACCCTACCTCGCCGAGCGGCAATGGGGAACCGTCCGGGAAGACTATTCCCCCGGCGGATCCTGTTGGGACTACTTTCCACACGATCAAGCGCGCAGCCGGGTCTATCGCTGGGGAGAAGACGGCCTGTTGGGCATCACCGACCGGCAGGGACGTTTGTGCTTCGGATTGGCCCTCTGGAACGGCCGGGATCCGATCCTGAAGGAGCGGCTGTTCGGTTTGACCGGTCCGGAAGGAAACCACGGCGAGGATGTCAAGGAACTCTATTACTACCTGGATTCGACGCCGACGCACTCGTACATGAAGGCGCTCTATAAGTATCCGCAGGCCGAGTATCCCTATGCCTGGCTGGCGGAAGAGAACCGGCGTCGAGGCAAGGACGCGCCGGAGTTCGAGCTGGTGGATACGGGCGTCTTGAACGAGAACCGCTACTTCGACGTCTCTGCGGAATACGCCAAGGCCGACCCGGACGATATTCTGATCCGCATCACGGTGGCCAACCGGGGCCCGGAAGCCGCCGTCCTTCATCTGTTACCGACCCTCTGGTTCCGGAACACCTGGTCCTGGGGACGCACCGGAGAAGGGTATTGGCCGAAGCCGCAGATCGCCCGGGCCGGCAAATCCCGCCTGCTCGCGGAACATGCCTCGCTCGGGCGCTACCTGTTCGAGGCTGAAGCGGTGAGCCCGGCCGATCCGCCGAAGTTTCTGTTTACGGAGAATGAGAGCAATTTCCGGCGACTCTATGAAACCGAGAACCCCAGTCCGTATGTGAAGGACTCGTTTCACGATTTCGTCATCCATGGCAAAGCCGATGCGGTGAACCCGCAGGAAACCGGGACCAAGGCCGCGGTCTCTTACCGACTGGACCTTCCGGCCGGCGGGCAGATCGTCCTCCGGTTCCGGCTGTTTGCGGAGACGCTGGCCGTGCCGAAGCCCATCGGTCCGGAATTCGACCGGCTCTTCACGCAGCGCCGGCAGGAGGCAGACGAGTTTTACGCCAACCGCCTACCGACCAATTTGACGGAGGAGGAACGACGCGTCATGCGTCAGGCCTATGCGGGGCTGCTG
>JBFFYZ010000173.1:0-5024 GCA_041568895.1 Nitrospiraceae bacterium | reverse complement strand
TATGCGCACCATATCCTGGAGGGCAAGATCGGCGGGCCCGCCGGCACCGTCATTCATGGAACGCCCCTGGAAGACTTCGGGGGCCACCATCCGGACCCCAACCTGGTCCACGCCGCCGAGCTGGTCGCGCGACTGGCTGCGCCCGACGCTCCAGACCTGGGAGCCGCCTGCGACGGGGACGGGGATCGCAACCTGATCCTCGGCCGGAAGCTGTTCGTCACGCCCGGCGACTCCCTTGCCGTCATTGCGGAGCATGCGCAGGGCTGCATTCCGGCCTATCGCGCGGGATTGGCCGGCATCGCCCGATCCATGCCGACCAGCACCGCGCCCGACCGGGTGGCGCAGGCGCTGGGCATTCACTGCTACGAGACCCCCACGGGCTGGAAGTTCTTCGGCAATCTGTTGGACGCCGGGTTGTGCACCCTGTGCGGAGAGGAGAGCTTCGGGACAGGCTCCGACCACGTCCGGGAAAAAGACGGCCTCTGGGCCGTGCTGTGCTGGCTCGCGATTCTGGCCGGGACCAGAAAATCCGTCGCCGAGGTCGTTCGCGCCCATTGGCACCGATTCGGCCGCTCCTACTTTCAGCGTCATGACTATGAGGGACTGAATCTCAAGAGCGCGAACCACATGCTGGACCTGCTGCGGGAGCGACTGCCGTCGCTGGTCGGGACTTCCCTGGGCGGGAGCCGGGTCGCGCAGGCCGACGACTTCAGCTACACCGATCCGGTGGACGGCAGCGTGAGCGATCGGCAGGGGCTTCGGATCATCCTGGCCGACGGCTCCCGGATCGTCACCCGGCTCTCCGGGACGGGCACCGAGGGCGCCACGCTCCGGCTCTATTTGGAACGGTATCAGGCCAAGGCGGTGGACGACCCGGTCGACTCGGTGGTGGCTCCGTTGCGGGAGGCCGCGCGGGGTCTGTTGCAAGTCGGCAAGCACTGCGGCCAAGAGGAGCCCACGGTGGTGACCTGAACGCGGGCGGACGAAGTGCCCGAAAGACCATCGGCAGAATAGGCAGATTCGGGAATAGCGGAACAACGGCAATGACGCGCCTCCACAAAAATTCGTTTGGCCGGCCACCCCGTGCCCACCCTCATCTCTATGAGGTGAACACCTGGGCCTGGCTGGAGGAATTGTCCGCAGCGCAGGGTCGCCCCGGCCGGCGGCTGCAGCTGGGGGACGTACCCGACAAGGTGTGGGACGACTTCAAGACCAGGGGATTTGATCTGGTGTGGCTGATGGGACTGTGGCAACGGAGCCCGGAAGGACGACGCATCGCCCGCACCGAGCCGGCCTTGCTGGCGGCCTTCGACCAGGCGTTGCCGGGCTGGCAGGACGAGGATGTGGTCGGCTCGCCGTATGCGGTGAAGGCCTATCGGCCGGACCCCGCGCTGGGCGATTGGGACCAGGTGGAGTGGGTACGGGACAAGCTGCACGAGCGGGGCCTCGGGCTGATTCTAGATTTCGTGCCCAACCATACGGCGGTGGACCATGAGTGGATCCAGAAGCACCCCCAGTTCTACGTGGCCGGCACCGAGGTGCTGGCCGCGCAGCGGCCGGGTCAGTACTTTCCGGTGAAGGCCCACGGCCGCACCACCTACCTCGCGCACGGCAAGGACCCGAATTTTTCCCCCTGGACGGACACGGCCCAGCTCAACTATTTCAATCCGGCGACCCGCACGGCGCTGCTGAACCAGCTCCGGACCATCGCCCAGCACTGCGACGGAGTCCGGTGCGACATGGCCATGCTGGTGCTGAACAACGTGTTTGCCGCGACCTGGGCCGGGCACCTGGCCGAGGGGAGCCGGCCGGCCCGGGAGTTCTGGGCGGAGGCCGTGGCGGCGCTGCCGGGATTCCTGTGGATCGCGGAGGTCTATTGGGGCCGCGAATGGGAGCTGCAACAGCTCGGATTCCAGTTCACCTATGACAAGCGGCTCTACGACCGGCTCCGGGCCGGGTCCGCGCACGAGATCCTCACCCATTTGGGTGCGGACCGGGACTACCAGAGCAAGTGCGTGCGGTTCCTCGAGAACCATGATGAGGAGCGTTGCACCGCGGTCTTCGGGAAAGACCGGCTTCCGGCGGCGGCTGCGCTCCTGGCGACGTTGCCGGGGATGCGGTTCTACCACCAGGGGCAGCTCGAAGGCCGGCGCCGCAGGCTTCCGGTCCAGCTCCGCCGGGCGGCGGAGGAGCCGCCGGATCGAACCCTGGTCCGTTGGTATGGGCGATTGCTGGAGATCACCAAGGACGACCTGTTTCACATCGGACGCTGGCGGCTGCTGGAAGTGAGCCCCGCGGAGGGCAGGTCCGCTGGCAAGGCCCGATCCGATGACCGATCCGAAGACCACTCCGATTCCCAGATCTTGGCCTACCAATGGCGGACCGACTCGGCGTGGGCCATCCTCGTCGCCAACTGGTCGGACCAGCCTGCGCACGGACGGGTGCTGATCGGCGAGGAGCTGGGCACCGGCTTCGCCGAAACGGCCACCCTCGTGTTTGTGGACCGGCTCCACGGCCAGGCCTATGAGCGGCGGCGCGAAGAAGTGGTGCAGGAAGGATTGCCCGTCCAATTGGTACCCTACGGCGTTCAACTGTTGATGGTCACCTCGACCGGCAAAGGCAGCAAAGGAGTCACCGATGCTCACCACGTTACCGGATAAAGAACTGAAAGCCATGGACGCCTACTGGCGTGCGGCCAATTATCTCTCCGTCGGCCAGATTTACCTGCTCGACAATCCCCTTCTGAAAGACAAGCTGACGCTGGAGCACATCAAGCCCCGGCTGCTGGGTCACTGGGGAACGACGCCGGGCCTGAACTTTCTCTACGTCCACCTGAACCGGGTCATCAAAAAGCATGATGTGAGCATGATCTATATCTGCGGGCCCGGGCACGGCGGACCGGCCATGGTTGCCAACACCTATCTGGAAGGCACCTATAGCGAGATCTATCCCGACGTGTCCCAGGACGCGGAAGGGATGGAGAAGCTCTTCAAGCAGTTCTCGTTTCCGGGAGGAATCCCCAGCCACGCGGCGCCGGAAACGCCGGGCTCCATACACGAAGGGGGCGAACTCGGCTATGCCCTCTCGCACGCGTTCGGTGCGGCCTTCGACAACCCCGACCTCATCGTGGCCTGCGTGGTTGGCGACGGGGAAGCGGAGACCGGGCCGCTGGCGGCCGCCTGGCATTCGAACAAGTTTTTGAACCCGGTCACCGACGGCGCCGTGCTGCCCATCCTGCACCTCAACGGCTACAAGATCGCCAACCCCACCCTGTTGGCCCGGATCAGCCAGGAGGAGCTGGAGAATCTCTTCCTCGGCTACGGCTACAAGCCCTACCTCGTCGAGGGGTCTGATCCGGAAAAGATGCATCAAGAAATGGCGACCACCATGGACGCCGTCATGGCCCAGATTCAGACCATCCAGCGGGAGGCCCGCACGAAGGGCTCCACAAAGCGGCCCAAATGGCCGATGATCGTTTTGCGAACCCCGAAGGGCTGGACGGGGCCCAAGGAAGTGGACGGCAAAAAAACCGAAGGCTCCTGGCGTTCCCATCAGGTGCCCTTTGCCGAGATGGCCACCAAAAAAGACCACATCAAACTGCTGGAGCAGTGGATGAAGGGGTACCGGCCGGAGGAGCTCTTCGACGAGAACGGCACGCTGCGGGCGGAGCTGGCCGAGTTGGCGCCGCAGGGCCACCGGCGCATGGGCGCGAATCCGCATGCCAACGGCGGCCTGCTCCTCCGCGATTTGAAGATGCCGGATTTCCGGACCTACGCCGTAAAGGTTCCCACGCCCGGGACTGTCGTGGCCGAGGCCACACGCGTCATGGGCACCTTTCTGCGTGACGTGATGAAGCTCAACCTGAAAGAGCGGAATTTCCGCGTGTTCGGCCCAGACGAAACCGCCTCCAACCGCCTCGGTGCCCTGTTCGAGGTGACGAACCGCACCTGGATGGCAGAGACGACGCCGGAAGATGATCACCTCGCGCCGGATGGCCGGGTGATGGAGATCCTCAGCGAGCATACCTGCCAGGGCTGGCTGGAAGGCTACCTCCTCACCGGCCGCCACGGCTTCTTCTCCACCTACGAGGCGTTCGTGCACGTCGTGGATTCCATGTTCAACCAGCACGCCAAGTGGCTGAAGGTCACCAGCCAGGATATCCCCTGGCGGCGCCCCATCGCGTCCCTCAATTACCTCCTGACCTCGCACGTCTGGCGGCAGGATCACAACGGGTTTTCCCACCAGGACCCGGGCTTCATCGATCACGTCGTCAACAAAAAGGCCGAGATCGTCCGGGTGTACCTGCCGCCCGACGCGAATACCCTGCTGTCAGTGGCCAATCACTGCCTGCGAAGCCGCGATTACGTCAACGTCATCGTCGCCGGGAAGCAGCCGGGCTTGCAGTACCTGGACATGGACGCCGCCATCAAGCACTGCACGGCGGGCATCGGCATTTGGGAATGGGCGAGCAACGACAAGGGCGGCGAGCCGGACGTGGTCATGGCCTGCTGCGGGGACGTGCCGACCCTGGAGACGCTGGCGGCGGTGGACCTGCTTCGTCGCTACGTGCCCGATCTGAAGATCCGGGTCATCAATGTGGTGAACCTCATGAAGCTCCAGCCGCAGAGTGAGCACCCGCATGGGCTCTCGGACAAGGAATTCGACACCCTCTTCACCACGGACAAGCCGATCATTTTCGCTTTCCACGGGTACCCCTGGCTGATCCATCGCCTGACCTACCGGCGGACGAACCACATGAACCTGCACGTTCGGGGGTACAAGGAGGAGGGTACGACCACCACCCCCTTCGACATGGTCGTGCTCAACGACCTGGACCGCTTCCATCTCGTGGCGGACGTGATCGATCGCGTGCCCAAGCTGGGGTACATGGCGGCCTACGCCAAACAAGCGATCCGCGACAAGCGCATCGAGCACAAGGAATACATCGCCAAGTACGGGGATGATCTCCCGGAAGTCAAAGACTGGAAGTGGCCGTATGCATAAGATCGTGCGACGTGAGACGT
>JBFFYZ010000172.1:0-5034 GCA_041568895.1 Nitrospiraceae bacterium | reverse complement strand
GACCACCACCGTCCCGCCGAACCCGCGCACCGTCTTGGCGATCCGGTCGTCGTCTGTGGCCACGAGCACCTGGGCGATGCCCGGCGCAAGTTGCGCACGCTCAAACACATGCTGGATGACCGGCTTTCCCTTCAAGAGCGCCAGCGGTTTCCCGGGATAGCGGGACGAGGCGTACCGGGCCGGGATGACGACCGTCACGTCGGACTCGGACTTAGGCATGGGCCAACGCCTCGGTTAATTGATCGGCGGATACGGTGGCGGTCCCCACCAACCCGACGACCACACCCGCCGCATGGTTGGCCAAAATGGCGCCCTCGCGCATCCCCGCGCCTGTCGCCAGCGCCAACGCGAGGGTCCCCACGACCGTGTCCCCGGCCCCGGTCACGTCATAAACCTGTCGCGCCATGGTGGGAATGTGCCAGCTGGACCCGTCGGATTCGAACAGGCTCATGCCCTTTTCTCCACGCGTCACCAGGACGGACTGGCAGCCCAGGCGCTGACGGATGAGCTCGCCGGCGTCTTGAATCCCCTGACTGTCGTCGCTATGCATGCCCGCGGCCTGCAGGGCCTCCAAATGGTTGGGGGTGATCACCGTGACCCCCTTATAATAGGAGAAGTGCTCGACCTTGGGATCCACCACGAGCGGAATGCGGCGCAGCATGGCCAGCCTCGTGAGCTCGGTCATCAGGGAGGCCGTGACCACGCCTTTGGCATAATCGGAGACCACCAGGCAGGAAATCTCCCGCAGCCGGGATTCGACGTACCGCAGGATGCGGCGCTGCAGCGGCTCCCCGATCTCCTGCCGCCCCTCGACATCGAACCGGACCACTTGCTGGTTATGGGCGATCACGCGGGTCTTCCGGGTCGTCGGACGCTCCTGATCGATGACCACGCCGCCGCGCCCCTGGCGCCGGGGGCCCAGGGCTTTCAGCAATTGGCGGCCGCCCTCATCCGATCCGACCACGCCGCAGATATCGGCCTGGCCGCCCAGGGCCAGGATATTGTTGAAGACATTGGCCGCGCCGCCCAATTGGAGGGATTCGTGGTGCACGTGCACCACCGGCACCGGCGCTTCCGGGGAGATCCGGCTGACCTTTCCCCACACATAATGATCGAGAATGAGGTCGCCGATCACCAGAACCCGGGCCTGCGGGAACCGCTGGATGCATTGCTCCAACGCCAGCCGGCGTGCCCGGCTGAGCGGCTCCGCCTCCTGGCCGGCCGGAGTGCCCGCGGTAGACCGAACGGCGGAGTCCCGATGTTTCTTGGAGGGTGTTGCCCGGCCCGGCTTCCTTACTGGATGGCCTTCCCGAGACGATCCCATCGAACCCATTGTTGCCAGCCCCCCTGCCCGCTCCAGGACCAATAGATCCTGAACGCCTTGCCCCGGATTTTTTCCTCGCTGACAAATCCCCAGAAGCGACTGTCGAGACTTTGGTCCCGGTTGTCGCCCATGACGAAATAGGATCCTGTGGGCACGGAGACCGGCCCGAAGTTGTCCCGCGGGTTGATGGTGCCGTCAATCACCCCGGGATCGATCCGCTGGGTGTAGTCCTGATCGTTCAGCGGCTCCCCGTTGATGAACACCACCTTGCTACGAATTTCGATTCGATCGCCCGGCACGCCGATAATGCGTTTGATAAAGTCCTTGTCCTCGTCCTCGGGGTACCGGAACACGATGATGTCCCCGCGTTGGGGCTCCCCGAACTCGATCACCGTTTTGGAGGTATAGCAGGTCATCGGGGGAAAGCTCATGTGCAGGCGACAGTCGGCCGGCCATTGGAGCCCGTAGGACAGCTTGCTGACCAGGATGTGGTCCCCGATCATGAGCGTGGGAATCATGGAGCCGGATGGGATTTTGAAGGCCTGCACGACGAAGACCCGGATTGCAAAGGCCAGCAGCATGGCGACGATGATGGCCTCCGCGTATTCCCGCCAGACGGACTTCCGGTAGCGGGACACCGGCTCGGCGGCGATCAACTCCTGGGCCGTGGAGAATCCGTCCGCGCCGCCCGGAGGGCGGAAATTCTCCGGCGTCGAGGCGGTCTCGTCCGTACGCCGGGGAACGCTGTGCGAGCCGGGCTCCACGGTTATTCCTCCGTCACCTTGAGGAGCGCCAGGAAGGCTTCCTGGGGTACTTCCACCCGGCCGACCTGCTTCATTCGCTTTTTGCCCTCTTTCTGCTTCTCCCACAGTTTTCGTTTCCTGGTGATATCGCCCCCGTAGCACTTGGCGGTCACGTTCTTTTTCAACGCACCCACCGTTTCCCGGGCGATGACTTTGTTGCCGATGGCCGCCTGGATGGCGACCTCGAACATTTGCTTGGGAATGAACTCTTTCATCTTTTCCGCCAACAGGCGGCCCCGGGCCTGGCCCTTGTCCCGGTGGGTGATGAGCGACAAGGCGTCCACCGTTTCGCCGTTCAGCAGGATATCCAGTTTGACCAGATCGGATTCCCGGTATCCCAGCAGCTCGTAATCCAGCGAGGCATAGCCTTGGGACTTGGATTTCAGCCGGTCGTAGAAATCCAGGATCACCTCGTTGAGCGGCAATTCATACTTCAGGCGGACCCGCGTCGGATCGAGGTATTGGAGGCCCTTCTGAACGCCGCGCCGCTCCTGGCACATCTGGAGGATGTTGCCGACGTACCGCTCGGGCGTGATGATCGTTGCCAGGATAAACGGCTCCTGAAAGCTCTCGATCGCGGACGGCGACGGCAGCTTGGCCGGATTGTCGATTTCCAGCATTTCGCCGGCGGTGGTCTGCACCCGATACACCACCGTGGGGGCCGTCGCGATGAGGCTCAACCCGTATTCTCGCTCCAGGCGCTCCCGGATGATATCCATGTGCAGGAGCCCCAGGAATCCGCACCGGAAGCCGAACCCCAGCGCCAGGGAGGTCTCGGGTTCGAAGACAAAGGAGGAATCGTTGAGGCGAAGCTTGTGCAGGGCGTCCCGCAGGTCCTCGAACTTGGCGGTATCGGTCGAGTAGAGCCCGCAGAACACCAGCGGCTTGACCTCTTTGTATCCCGGGAAAGGGGTCTCGGTGGGATTGGCCGCATCGGTGAGAGTGTCGCCGATCTTGATGTCCGCCACCTCCCGCATCCCGGCGCACACATACCCGACCTCCCCCGTGTTCAGGCCGTCGGTTTTAGCCCGCTTGGGCGTGAACACCCCGACTTCGGAGACCTCGAAGACCTTGCCGTTCGACATCACCCGGATTTTCATGCCGGGCCGAATTGCGCCGTCGATGATCCGGGTCAGGACGATGACCCCCTGATAGTTATCGAACCAGGAATCGAACACCAAGGCTTTGAGCGGCTTGTCCGGGTCGCCGGAAGGCGGAGGCACGCGCTGGACGATCGCCTCCAGGACCTCCTGCACCCCCCGCCCCTCCTTGGCGCTGACCAACAGCGCGTCCTTCGTGTCCAGCCCGAGGACCTCGTGAATCTGGTGCTTGGTGCCCTCGATGTCCGCGCTCGGCAGATCGATCTTGTTGATGACCGGTAAAATCTCGAGGTTGTTGGCCAGGGCAAGGTACGCGTTGGCGATGGTCTGTGCCTCCACCCCCTGGGTCACGTCGACCAGAAGCAGGGCCCCTTCGCAGGCCGCGAGGCTGCGCGAGACCTCGTAGGTGAAGTCCACATGCCCGGGAGTGTCGATCAGGTTCAAGGTATAGGCGTTCCCATCCCTCGCCTGGTACCGGGTGGCCACCGCGTGCGCCTTGATCGTAATACCCCGTTCCCGCTCGAGATCCATCGCGTCAAGGATCTGTTCGCGGAATTCTCGGGCCGTGATAGCGCCAGTGATTTCAAGAAACCGGTCAGCGAGGGTGGATTTCCCGTGATCGATGTGTGCGATGATGGAAAAGTTCCGGATGTGTCTTTGCAACTCCCTGCTCTTTCTTGGAAAACCGCGGGATTGTCACATGAAATCGGCCCATTATATTCGGTGCCCATGAGGTTGTCAAAGACTTGCCCCATGCTATAATCCGCCGGTCGCGTGTCCTGGCCGCACACTCTATGCGTCGCAATCTCCCCTCCTCCCGTCGGCTTGCCGAGTGGGACCATACCTACCTGTGGCATCCGTTTACCCAAATGCAGGAGTGGGTGACGGAGCCGCCGCTGATCATCCAACGCGGGCGCGGACCGTATGTGGTGGACACCGAGGGCCGGCGGTACCTCGACGGCGTGTCGTCCCTGTGGGTGAACGTGCACGGCCATCGCCATCCGGCCCTCGATCGGGCTCTGCGGGAACAACTCAGACAGATCGCCCACAGCACGCTATTGGGCCTTTCGAACCCCCCGGCGATCTGCCTGGCGCGGGAACTGGTCCGGATCGCGCCCAAGGGACTGACGCGGGTGTTCTTCTCCGACGACGGCTCGACGGCGGTGGAAGTGGCCTTGAAGATGGCGGTCCAGTACTGGCAGCAGCGCGCGCCTCAGCCGCGCCGAGGGCCGTCCCGCAAGCGCGCCTTCGTCCATCTGCAGCTCAGCTATCACGGCGATACGGTCGGCGCCATGAGCGTGGGAGGAATCGATTTGTTCCACAAACGGTTTCGTCCCCTGCTGTTCCCCTCGCTGGCCGTGGAGCCCCCCTACTGCTACCGCTGCCCGCTGGGCCTGTCCTATCCGGCCTGTGCCATGGCCTGTCTGGATCCGGTGGAGGATCTCTTAAAGCGCCGGCATCGTGAGATAGCCGGCCTGGTCATCGAACCCCTGATGCAAGCCGCCGCCGGTATGATCACGGCGCCACCGGGCTATCTCAGCCGGATCCGGGAGCTTTGCACCAAGTACGAGGTCCTGCTGATTGCCGATGAAGTAGCGACGGGGTTCGGCCGGACGGGTCGGATGTTCGCCTGCGACCACGAACAGGTCACCCCGGACCTGATGGCTCTCAGCAAAGGGTTGACCGGCGGGTATCTCCCGCTCGGCGCCACGTTAGCCACGGAGGAGATGTATCGGGCGTTCTTGGGCCGGTACGAGGACTGGAAGACGTTCTTCCACGGGCACAGTTACACCGGGAACCCCCTCGG
>JBFFYZ010000171.1:0-5037 GCA_041568895.1 Nitrospiraceae bacterium | reverse complement strand
GGTATCTGCGCGGGGAAGCTCGCTTTTCTTGATTTTTTTCCGGCCATCCCCTAGTATCGCTGACATGTCTCCTCCTCTGGTCCGGAAAGCCATCATTCCTGCCGCAGGTATGGGCACCAGGTTCCTTCCGGCCACCAAAGCCTCCCCCAAGGAAATGCTCCCCGTTGTCGATAAACCTCTGATTCAGTACGCCGTGGAAGAAGCCGTCGCCTCGGGAATTCAGGACATCATCATCATCACGGGGCGGGGAAAACGGGCGATCGAGGATCATTTTGACCGTTCCTTCGAGCTGGAGGATAATCTATCGGGGAAGGGCAAAGCCGACCTGTTGAAGGACATTCGACGGATTTCGGACCTGGCGAATTTCTGTTACGTACGACAACCGGAAGCCCTAGGTTTGGGCCACGCCGTCTGCTGTGCACAACATTTGGTGGGCAATGAGCCCTTTGCGGTGATCCTTGGTGACGAGGTGATCGATGCCACCACCCCGGCGCTGGCCCAACTCATTCGGCGTTATGACCCCGACTCCGGGGCGGTCATCGGGGTCCAAAAGGTGCCGCCCGGAGAAGTCAGCCATTACGGGATCGTCGCGGCCCGGCGAATTTCCCCGGGGTTCTTTCAAGTGCACGACCTGGTCGAAAAACCGACCCCGGCTGAGGCTCCATCCCGGTATGCGGTGATCGGCCGGTATGTCTTGTCCCCCGATATTTTTTCGGTGCTGGAGCAGACGCCGCCCGGGAAAAACCGGGAGATTCAATTGACGGATGCGCTTCGGCTGCTTTCCAGAAAAGCCCCGATTTATGCCGCAGAAATTCAGGGCCAGCGATATGACGCCGGAGACAAATTGGGATTCCTCAAAGCCACGGTGGAGTTGGCGCTCAAAAATCCGACACTCGGCCCGCCCTTTATGCGATATTTAAAGCGGTTGCACCAGCGCACCCAATCTCGTTCTTAACCGCCTCCTCGGTCCGTCCGTCTATTTGAAAAAGGGCAGCCGGATCAGGGCTTTGTACCAAGGGGAGGTTCGTGGTAAGGTCCAACGAAGCCACAAGTCCGGGCCTGGGCCACAGAAGCTTGAAGGCGCCGCCACGGGCCTGGGGGACCGTCGAGTAACGGGCCCTCTGGATCCCAGATAGGAGAACGCAAGACGCATGGCCTCTGAACCCACAGAACAAGACATCCAAAACCTCAAGAACCAGGAACTCCCCGAGCATCTTCCCCTGCTCCCCGTCCGGGATATCGTGGTGTTCCCCTATATGGTGCTCCCCCTCTTCGTCGGCCGCGACATGTCCATCAAGGCCATCGAGGCCGCCCTGGCCGGGAACCGCATGATTTTCCTGGCCACACAGAAGGCCCTCGACGTCGAAAACCCCAAGCCGGAAGACATCCACACGGTCGGCACCATCGGGGTCATCATGCGCATGCTGAAACTACCCGATGAGCGCATCAAGATCCTCGTGCAAGGCCTGTCCAAGGCGAAAGTCCTCGATTACATCCAGGCCGAACCCTATTACTCGGTGCGAATCGCGAAGATCCCCGAGGCGAAACCACCGACCCGGTCCTTGGAAGCCGAGGCCGTGACTCGAACCGTCAAGGAGCAACTCGAGCGTATCATCAGCCTGGGCAAGGTCATGATGCCCGACGTCATGGTCGTGATCGAAAATTTGGAGGACCCCGGACGACTGGCGGACATGGTGGTCTCGAATTTAGGGCTGAAGGTCGAGGTCGCGCAGGAGGTTCTCGAAGTCGAAGATCCCATCGCCCGGCTCAAACGGGTCAGTGAGATCCTGGCCAAGGAAATCGAAGTCCTTTCGATGCAGCAAAAGATCCAGGCCCAGGCCAAGGGCGAAATGGACAAGACCCAACGCGAGTACTTCCTCCGCGAACAGCTGAAGGCCATTCAAAAGGAGTTGGGGGAGCTGGACGAACGGGGCGAGGAAATCGCCGAGTTTCGCAAGCGGATCAAAGAATCCAAGATGCCGGACAAGGTCCAGAAAGAGGCCGACAAGCAGTTGAAGCGGCTGGAAAAGATGCATCCCGACACGGCCGAGTCAGCCACCGTTCGGACCTATTTGGAGTGGATGGTCGAGCTCCCTTGGAGTAAAAAATCCAAGGACAATCTTGACATCAAGGCGGCCGCCAAAGTCTTGAACGAGGACCACTATGACCTCGAAAAGGTCAAAGAGCGTATCCTCGAGTACCTCGCGGTGAGAAAACTGAAGGACAAAATGAAAGGCCCGATCCTCTGCTTTTCGGGTCCTCCCGGCGTCGGGAAAACCTCGCTGGGTAAATCGATCGCACGGGCCCTCGGCCGGGAGTTCGTCCGCATCAGCCTGGGAGGCGTGCGAGATGAGGCCGAGATCAGGGGGCACCGCCGGACCTACGTCGGCGCGCTACCTGGCCGGATCCTCCAGGGCATTAAACAGGCCGGAACGGCCAACCCCGTATTCATGATGGACGAAGTGGACAAGGTTGGAATGGATTTCCGCGGGGATCCCTCCGCGGCGCTCCTCGAGGTCCTGGATCCCGAACAGAATCATGCCTTCAGCGACCACTACCTGGGAGTTCCTTTTGACCTGAGTGAAGTCATGTTCATCGCCACCGCCAACCTCATTGATCCCATTCTGTCGGCTCTCCGGGATCGAATGGAGATCATTGAAATTCCGGGCTATACGGAAGAGGAAAAGGTGGGAATCGCCCAACGATTTTTGATCCCTCGGCAGTTCAAGGAGCACGGGATCACGGACAAGCACCTCTGCATTACCGAGCCGGCGCTCCGCCAGATCGTCTCGCACTACACCAGGGAAGCGGGGGTACGGAACCTTGAACGTGAAATCGCCAACATCATGCGAAAAGTGGCCAAGAAGGTGGCCGAAGGGAAAGCGAAGCGGTTCACCGCCTCACCCGCAAACCTCCACAAGTATCTTGGCGTACCGAAGTTCCTTCCCGAAGCCGAGCAGGAAAAGGACGAAATCGGCGTGGCCACCGGGTTGGCGTGGACCGAGACCGGCGGCGATGTGCTGTACATTGAAGCCACGGTGATGAAGGGCAAAGGGCAACTCACCCTGACCGGCCACCTCGGCGATGTAATGAAAGAATCCGCCCACGCCGCGTTAAGCTATGTCCGGTCGCGGGAGAAGTTGTTGGGTATCAAGCCGGAGATTTTCTCCAAGACCGATATCCATATTCACGTCCCGGCCGGGGCCATTCCCAAGGATGGCCCCTCCGCCGGCATCACGATGGCGACGGCCCTGGCCTCCACTTTGTCCAACATTCCGGTCCGCCGGGACGTCGCCATGACAGGAGAAGTCACCCTTCGGGGCCGGGTGCTCCCCATCGGCGGCCTGAAGGAAAAGATCCTGGCCGCCAAACGGGCCAAACTGTCCATGGTGATCCTCCCGCAACGCAACAAAAAGGATTTGGAAGAGATCCCCAAGCACCTCCTGCGCGGAATCCAGTTTGTCTTTGCCGAGACCATGGATGACGTCATCAAGGCCGCCCTTCGCCATCAGGCCGACGCCCCCGCCAAAATCGGGGCAGCGAGCCATCAGCGTTCCGTGCCGGTACCAAAACCCAAACGGCCGTCCAAATCCAAGCGCACACCACGGTCCCGGCCTCTTGCTCCGACGGTGTCGGTCGCCCCGCCGCCGGCCTATACTTCCTAAGATGCCAGCCCGGCGGTCGGCTCCCCTCCCCATGGTCCGGCTTAGCGAGTTCGCCCTCATTCAACGCCTGCACCGCAAATTCGGTCGAACGGCACCGTCTGTGGTTCGCGGCATTGGTGAGGACACCGCCATCATCCGGTCCCTGGGAGATAAATCGCTGTTGTTGACCACCGATCTCCTGGCTGAAGGGATTCACTTCGATTTGGCCACCGCCACCTTCGAGGACGTCGGGTACAAGGCGGCCGTGGCCAATCTGAGCGACATTGCTGCCATGGGGGGTACGCCGCAGCATTTGCTGGTTTCCGTGGCCATTCCGCCTTCTCAATCCCCCGAAGACATAGAACAGCTGTATGACGGCATGATGGAGGCCTGTCGGCCGTACAAGGTGGATTTGGTGGGGGGGGATACCTCGGCCTCCCGGAACGGATTGTTCCTCAGTGTGATGCTCGCGGGGGTGGTGGATGCTGGACGGGCGCTCACGCGGGATGGGGCGAGGCCCGGCGACCTGATGTACGTCACCGGAACCTTGGGAGATGCCTTGGCTGGCTTGAGCCTCCTCTCAGGACGAGCGGCAATGCGCCGAGTGGTGGGAAGACAGCTGCCCTCCCTGCTTCGCCGCCATTTGATCAGTCGGCACCTCCGGCCGACCCCGCGCATCCAAGAAGGCCAGCTTCTCTCACAGCACCGACTGGCCACCGCCGGCATCGACCTTTCGGACGGACTGTCCGGAGACCTCCTTCACCTCTGCGAGCGCAGCGGGGTCGGAGCCGAGATGGACCCTGATGCCCTGCCTCTGTCTGCAGCCTGCCGCGCGTACGCCACAGTGAGCCACCGGGACCCCGTCCACCTGGCCCTGACCGGCGGGGAGGACTATGAGCTGCTGTTCACCGTCGCCCCCAAACATAAGGCCCAGTTGGAACGAATCACGCAACGGCACAAACTTCAGATTTCTCACATCGGGGTCATTCGCCCAAAACGCTTCGGGCTCACCTTGCGAGGGAAGGACGGTGTTCCCAGAAAGTTGCATGTCTCCAGCTACGAGCATTTTCAGTCCAAGCGAACCCAGGCACGGGGTGTCCGGTGGTTTCGCTAGCCCGCATCCGGTCCTATATCACTCAAGTGCTGCATCTGCGCGAGTCGCCTCACAAAACCGCGCTCGCGTTCGCAGTCGGAGCCTTCATCGCCTTTTCCCCGACCTACGGACTCCATACCCTCATGGCGGTGTTTTGTGCCTGGGCGTTCCGCCTCAATTTTATCGCCCTCATGGCCGGCGCGTTGATTAACAACCCCTGGACCGTCGTGCCCATCCTGGGCGCGACGTTCTGGACCGGGTTTACGGTGTTGGGATTCCCGCAAGCGCCCGCCTATGCCT
>JBFFYZ010000170.1:0-5038 GCA_041568895.1 Nitrospiraceae bacterium | reverse complement strand
TTCCCGACACCAGACTGGCTCCGGGCCTGGTCCTCGGCGCCACCGATTCGCGGCACTACCGGGACTTGAGCCCGGCCATCTATCGATTTCTCCCGATCCGCCTGACGATCCCGGACACGGTTCGGATTCACGGCACCGATGAGCGCCTGGCCGTCGCGGACTACGCCGACGCGATCGCCTTTTATGCCCGGCTGATCCGGAACGCCAGCGAGCCCGGACAGGGGCCCTCCCCAACTCCCCCGCCTTCCCCGTAAGCAGCCTTCTCACCGTTGTCAGGGACCCGTCGGCCCCTATCGGACGGGAAAAGCCCCAGACTGTACAGTCTTGCCGCAATCCTGAATATTTGACCGGTCTTTATTTGACCTTTATTGAAGGGCCTTGTCTAACTCCATGATTTTCCTGAGGCCCTATCCGCGTGAATCGGTCCGGTAGTGGCATAAAACCTGCTTTGTAGGGGTATCGGCCTAGGGGATTTGGCTGCACAAGTAGCACCCAGTCCCGCTGTTACGTTGATTTTCTTGATGTGGAAGGAGGCTCACCATGCAAGACCGCCATGTTCACCAGCGGACCTTCGGGAAGGGCATTGCCCCTTGGGTCGGCCTGTTCGGAGGTTTGGCCGGCATTCTGCTCCTGGTTCTGATCGCCGATGCCAAGACCTCGACGACCAAGGCGCCGTCTCCGCCCCCGGCCAGCGTGGCCAAGGCGCCCATCTGTGACATGATGTCCCACCCCAAGATCGCCAAGGTGGCGCCGGATCCGGTCAAGCCGGGCGACAAGGTCACCATCCAGGGGAAGAATTTCGGGACCAGGGAATGCTTCCAAGGCGTGTCCTTCGGCACGATGAAGGCCGACCAATTCAAGTACATCAGCGAGACAACGCTGGAAGCGACGGTACCCAAAGTCAAGCCAGGTCTGGTCCAGGTCAACATTCAGACCGCGGCCGGTGCCTCCCAATACGTGCTCTTGGTCAAGGGCAAGTAAGGGTCGGCGCTCGAGACTCTGGAAGCGGGGCAGCCTGAAGCTGCCCCGCTTTTTTTTGTGCCTTGCAGGAGGACCACCAGGGTAGGGTGAGAAGGGGTTGGGGCGGCTGAAGGGCGAGATTGAAAAACACGAATAAAACAAGCCACTTAGGCTATCTGGCCCCCGATGAAAAGTTAGGGTATAATGGGGCTTCTTTGCGTTCGAACCACCGGGTGCATAACCAGGAGCCTCTCACATGTTTGGCAGTAACCTGCGGGACATCCTTACGGAACAAGAAGCCATACAACGGCGCCAGCGCGCTCTGAAATCTCTGCTCGTCATGCGTCACCGGCGGATGCGGGAATCGTTGGAGCAACGGATCAAACGCGCCCATCGTGAAGGGGCCTGGCAGGATCTGACGCGCGCCGAATGTCAGGCGTTGCACAACGAGGAAAAGGCATTTCTTCAGGATCAGTTGTCTGCGCTCGAAGTGGAGAACCGCCGGGGGCAGGGCAAATTGTTGCGCGTCCGGAGGGAAAAGGCCCGAGCCCAACGCCAGCGGGCGGCTCTCGCGGTCGAGTCCAAAAAACGGGCGAACGCCTAACCGCCGTCACCGTCCACGATCTTCCCCACTGGTTTTTTCCCCAGCCGGACAATTCTGCCGCGCGCAGATGAAGGGTCCGGTCAAGCCCTGCTCGCTCAGGCCATCCGCCAGCTCCTCCATGGCCGTGCTCAGGTTGACGTAGAGCTGGTTCTCCTTCGTCCCTCTCGCCTCCTCCGGAAACAGCTTGAGCCGCTCCCGCGCGTAAATCGCCTCCTCCTGCATTTGCCACAGGGGCTCGCCGTGCTCCGTCTCAATCACCCGCGCCTCCACCCGGACCGGACGAAAGGCCACGCCGAAGAGATACCCCCCGCCGAACCAGAGCGGCGTGCTCGTGAGCAATTCAAACCCGACATTGGCCAGGATGATCGTGGGATTCCACGAGGTGGCCAGGCCGATGATGAGGGTCTCCGCGGTGATGTCGGCGAACATCCCGGCCGCCAGCCAGGTGTACCGCACCGCGCCGTAGTCCAAAATGTTTCCGGCCAGGACCAGGTCCGCCCTTAGGCTCCGCTTGCAGTGAGCCAGTTGCTCGGGCGTCGGATAGGTTCCCGGGCGCCATCCCAGTTCGGCCACCACCCGATCGGTCTCCTCGAGCGGGACGAGCCGGAATTGCTGCCCGGTGGCCAACCGGCTGTGCAACAGCCATCGCGCCTCCCGCAAGGCCTCCTGCACCGCTTCTTCGACCAACCGCGGTTCGTCCTCGGGAGCCGGGGCGTCGGGGACGGTTTTTGAGACGGTTTTGATGGAAGCGAGGGAGGTTACCTCGACCTCCATGCCGAAAGGCAGAATCGCCAGCCAGGGGCGATCGGGGATCGGGACCTCGGGAAGCGCAGCGGGCTCGAACCAGGCGCAGCCGGTGAGCTGGGCTAGTAGCAGACCGAGGCCCAGCATCACCGCCGGCCAATGCACCGGAATCCACCGCGGCCGGAATGGGAGGGGCGGCCTCCCGACGCAGGTGAGGGGGAGGCCCCCTGACGGAAGGGATGTGGAGTGATGCGCCCGCCGGCCTGGCCCGTTCATTTGAGATCGAGCCCGGTTCGATGCTGAAACGTCGCCCCTCTCAGGTGATTCCCGTAGGGGGCTACCTTGCTCTTCGTACCACGAAGAGGAGTTTCACGCTACTGAATCCTGAGAATTCGGCAGGCCATCCGACCGAGTGGGGCTGGACCTTTTGGTGGTTGCCACACTCCGTGCATTTGCTATGCTTACGGATGGCCCCGCCTTCACGGCCGACCGGGTCCAGCGAAGGCGCCGCTCATCTTCATGACGACACCTCCGACCATCACGCCGCCCCGGATTTCCATGCACGGCCAGTGGTCCACAAGGTGGACCTACATCCTGGCCGCCATCGGGGCCACCGTCGGCCTCGGCAATATCTGGAAGTTCCCCTACCTGGCGGGTGTCCACGGCGGCAGCGCCTTCGTGCTGGTGTATTTGCTCTGCGTCGCCATCCTGGGGATTCCGATGATGATGGCCGAGGTGATGTTGGGCCGGCGTGGGCGGCAGAATCCGATCGGGACCATGGCTGCCCTCGCGCACGAAGCGCGGGTGAGCCGACATTGGCAGCTGTTGGGCCTGTCGGGCACCTTGGCCGGCGCGCTGGTGCTGTCCTATTACTCCGTGATCGGCGGGTGGACGATGGCCTATATCGTTCGCTCCGGCAGCGGAACGTTTCACGGAGCCGGCGCGGATCAGGTCTCCAGCCTGTTTACGGATCTTGCCGCGGACCCGCTGGCCGGCACCTTCTGGCACACCTGTTTCATGGTGCTCACCATGGCGATCGTGGCCCGGGGCGTGCAGGGCGGTCTGGAGCGCGCCGCCACCTATCTGATGCCGGCCCTGGTCACCCTGCTGGTGATCCTGGTGGGATACGCGGCGACGACGGGGTTTTTCTCTGAAGGCCTGGCCTTTCTCTTTCGTCCGGATTTCAGCCGGCTGACCGGGACGAGCCTTCTCGCGGCGATGGGCCAGGCCTTTTTCAGCCTGAGCCTCGGCATGGGGACGATCATGATCTACGGATCCTACGTGTCCCCGGATACCTCCATCGCCAAAACTTCCATACTTATCGCCCTGGCCGACACCGGCGTCGCGATCCTGGCGGGCCTGGCCATTTTCCCCATTGTCTTTGCCAACGGCCTGGAGCCCGGAGCCGGCATCGGGCTGATTTTCCAAACTCTCCCCCTCGCCTTTGCGCAGTTCCCCGCCGGCACCCTGTTCGGCACGCTGTTTTTCATCCTCTTGTTGTTGGCCGCCTGGACTTCTTCCATCTCGCTGATCGAGCCGGCCGTCACCGTGCTGGTCGAGCGCTATCGCATGACCCGGCTCCGCGCCGCCTGGTGGTGCGGGCTCGCAACCTGGATGGTCGGGATGGGAACGGTGTTCTCCTTCAATCTCTGGAAGGATCTTCGGTGGTTCGAGAAGACCTTCTTCGAGTTGGTGGACTTTCTCACCGCCAACCTCATGATCCCTCTCAGCGGGTTTTTCCTGGCCGTCTTTGCCGGGTGGCTTCTGGCCCGGCAAGCCAGCGAGACCGAGTTGGGCATGGGCCGCCGGTTGGGCTACCGGGCTTGGCACATTCTCATCCGCTATGTCGACCCTATCGCCCTGCTCCTGATTTTCCTCTTTGTCCTCGGCCTGCTCTGATCAGACCGCGCCAATATCCTGCCTCCATGTCCTTCCGCTCTACGGTCCCCTGTGGCCTTGAAGGGCTAGGTCTGGCCCGACAGCCCCAAAAAATTCTGACTCCAACCAATTGAAATTATGAATAGTTTTGATCGTTTGAAAATCAGCTTGACGGGAACCAAATAGTTGTATATACATCTTACGTGCGGATGGCCAGTTCCCCCAAACAACCCAGCCCCCTTTCCGACCGCGCCATCGAGGCCGTGGTCCAGCACTGCATCGCCATGGGGGTCCGGTTGATGAACCGGGTGGTCACCGGCCTGTACGACCGGTTCTTGCGGCCGTTCGGGCTTCGGGCGACGCAAATGAACATTCTCGTGGCCGTGGCCCGCATGGGCCAGGCCAACCCCGGCGATCTGGCCCGGATCCTTTGTCTGGAAAAATCCACTCTGAGCCGCAATGTTCATCGAATGCGGCAGCAGGGGTGGGTGGATAGCGTTCCGGGCCCGGATGGCCGGTCTCACCTCCTGCGCTTGACGGGCAAAGGGAAAACCCAGTTAGCCAGGGCCCTCCCCGGCTGGGAACAGGCCCAGGGCCGGGTGGCCGAGCTGTTGGGCCCGGAAGGCGTGGAGGCCGTGGATCGGCTGACCGACAGCCTTCAACCACGAAGGGGCTCCCGATAAGGGAGTTCTCCGGGGGAATTTTTTTATTCTTAATGTTGTATGTACAACTGATGGAGAAAAAACGATAGGGGTTCTACAAACATCCTCCGACGATCAAACTAATCCGGGGTGCCGACTGTCACCGGTCCGATTTTCGGTCGCTCCGTTTTCCGCCGGCGCTTGTTTTTGT
>JBFFYZ010000169.1:0-5039 GCA_041568895.1 Nitrospiraceae bacterium | reverse complement strand
GAGATTAAGGAAATCCTGGCCGAGATGGGCCTGGGCCTGGGGATGAAGGTGGACGCGATGGCTGCGGGGAACGGCCACGCGAAATCCGAGCCGTAAACGGAGACCCGACGGTGCGACATAGAAAACATGGCAGACAATTAGGAAGAAACACCAAACACCGGCGCGCGCTGTTCCGGTCATTGGTCACGTCGCTGCTGGAGCACGAGCGGGTGGAAACCACCGAGGCCAAGGCGAAGGAAATCCGCGGCTTTACCGATCGGATGATCACGCTCGGCAAACAGGGCGATCTGCCAGCCAGACGGAGGGCGTTGGGCTTTCTCCGGAGCAAATCGGTGGTGTCCAAATTGTTCGAGGATGTGGCCGGGCGCTTTCGCGACCGCAAGGGGGGCTATACCCGGATCATTAAGACCCGGCGTCGGGTGGGGGATGCGGCGGTCATGGTGGCCATTGAACTCGTTGCGAAAGGCGAGCCGGCCAAGGAGAAAACCACCCCTTCCGAGTCCAGCAAGACGGCAAAGAAAGCCTCCTCAGAAGACAGTGCGGGCTCTTCGGCCAAATAGACGCTCCGGGGTGCCTGACATCCTCCTGTTTCAGTCTGCCTGACCCCTCTCCCACGGGGTGGGCGATTTCTGTGCTGCCAGCCAAAGCTCTTTTCACACATTTTCACCGGGGGAAAGGGCTATTTATTTACATCCCCTCCCGCCTATGCTATTATCGTGCCTAGCTTCTTCGTCTTTCCCGTGCAAGGTGGATTCCAAGTCAATTTATTGAAAATCCCTGCGAATTTAGGCACCCATGATCTGGCATCGTTGGGTTCAAAGGGGCTTACTTGGCCTTAGTGTTGTTTTAAGTGCCTTTCTCCTTTATCTCTTACTGGCCAGAACCGAGCCTGCCCCTACTCTTACCCCAGAACCCCTCGGAACCCTCGGTCGTGCTGATGCCGGGATAGACCAATTTACCTTCGTCCAATCGCAAGCCGGCGCGGTGCAATGGGAAATCCAAGCCCAGCGCGCGCAGATGTTTGAGGCCGACAACCGGGCGGTGCTTGAGGACGTCCAGGTAACCCTCTATGGCCAGGACGGCTGGCAACTCAAATTGGACGGCGATGAGGGGACTGTCGACATGGCAAGGAAGAACTTCCTTGTGGCCAAGCGGGAAAGTCCGATCGCCGTTCAGTTGGAAAGCGGGTACACGATCTTCACCAACCACCTGGTGTGGGCCAACGAACGCCGGGAAATCACTACGAATGATCCGGTCACGATTTCCGGGAACGGAGTCGATGTGACGGGGCGTGGTCTGATCGGAAAACTGGATCATGAGGAATTTCAGGTTCTGGAAAACGTGCGCGTGGAAATTGCCCCGTAGCCTGTGGGTCGCCTTGTTCTTGGGAATCGCCGCTGTTTCTGCTGGTGAAACGGTCAGCACCACCATTACCTCTCAGAAACTGACGGTCAGGAACCAGGAGAATAAGGCGATCTTCGAAGGGGCGGTGGTCCTGACCAAGGGGGAGTTGGTGGTGCATTCTGATGTGATGGTGGTCTTCTTCAAGCCGGCCGAAGCAAAGACCGACTCCAAGAAGACGGACCATCGCCGGCCGGGGAAGCTATCGGAGCCTCCGGCGAGCTCTCCCTCCGGTGACGGCAGCATGCCAAGCATGTCCAACCAAACCGTCAGCAAGATCGAGGCGACGGGGCATGTCAGGATCGAAAAGGGTGAGGGGCGTGCCACTTGCCACCGGGCCTTGTACTATGCCGACGAGGAGAGGATCGTCCTGACCGGAGACCCGGTCGCCTGGGAAAAGGGGACTCGTGTGGCCGGTAATAAGATCACGATGTACCTGGCTGAGAACCGCAGCGTGGTGGAAGGGGAATCCCGGGTTCTGTTCGAGCCTCAACCGGAGGGCAAGCCATGAACCGGGGGACACAGGCTGCGGCTCCGCAGTCCGGCAGGCCTAAGAATTCCGTTGGCCGGAGGGCGGAGGGATGTCTGGGGGCGGTGGACCTCACCAAAAGCTTTAAAGGTCGTCAGGTAGTCAAGGGGGTCAGCCTCGAGGTGAGGGCCGGGGAGGTGGTGGGCCTTCTGGGTCCCAATGGAGCCGGTAAAACCACTATTTTCGACATGATGGTCGGTCTCTGCCAGCCCGATTCCGGTGAAGTGCTTCTCAACGAACAGGCCATCACCAGCCTACCCATGTTTCAGCGTGCGCGCCGGGGCCTCGGGTATCTTCCCCAGGAATCCTCCGTCTTTCGCCGGTTGACGGTGGAGGACAATATTACGGCGATCCTGGAGATGCTTGACCTGACCGCGGAGGAACGGGTCCTGCACCTGGACTCCTTGCTGAAAGAGCTGGATCTGACCCACCTCCGCAAGAGCAAGGCCTTTACGCTTTCTGGTGGGGAGCGTCGTCGCCTGGAGATTACCCGGGCTCTGGTCACCCATCCCCAGTTTCTGCTGCTGGATGAGCCGTTTGCGGGGATTGACCCCATCGCGGTCGGCGACATTCAAAAGATTATTCTCCGACTCAAAAAAAAGGGGATTGGCATCCTTATTACCGACCATAACGTTCAGGAAACCCTGACGATTACCGATCGGGCCTACATCATCAATGAGGGAGGTATTTTGGAATCGGGTTCGCCCGAGGTCATCGTGCAAAGTTCCACCGCTCGTGCCATTTACCTTGGCGAGCGGTTCCGCTTGTGACGGCAGGGGAGCGTAACGGGATGAAACTTCGGCTTGATCTTCGGCTCAGTCAGAAACTGATCATGACCCCGCAGCTGCAGCAGGCCATCAAGCTGCTCCAGCTGTCCAGGCTGGAGCTCCAGCAGACCCTGACGCAACATTTAATGGAAAACCCCATGCTGGAGGAAGTGCAGGCCGAGGTCGAGGACGGGGCGGCCGCCGAGGAACAGGATTGGATGGAGAGCAGGAATGGGCTTGAATCGAGCCCGGGTAAAACCGAGGTTGAAGAGCCCCCTGCTGAAGGCAAGGAAAGCGCCGAAGAACTCTCGTCCACCAATTGGGAGGATTACTACGACAGTGATCGTCGGGGGGGTGATGTGGAATATCCGTCTTCTTCTCAGGACGACCTGCCTTCCTATGATCAAACCGTCGTCAAGCCTACGTCTTTGGAAGACCACCTCCTGTGGCAGCTCGCCCTCTCCGGGCTCACCGATGCAGAAAAAGCCATCGGTCGCCACCTGATCGGCAATCTGGATGATGACGGGTATTTGAGGACTCCCCTCGAGGAAGTGGCTCAGGGCGCGGGCGTCCAAGAAAAAGAGGTCGAGTCCGTTTTGAGAAATATCCAATCCTTTGATCCTGCAGGGGTCGGCGCTCGGGATCTCCGGGAATGTCTGTTGATCCAGCTCGGATATTTGGATCGGCGTCCGATCGGATCGGTGCAGGACCGACGAACGGGAGTGAAAGGGTCCTTGGTCGAGGCCATCGTATCCGACCATCTCAAAGACCTGGAAAAAAAGCACTACTCCCGGATCGCCAAGGCTCTGGGCGCGACCGTGGAGGAGGTGTTTTCGGCCACCCAGGTTATCGAAGGGCTTGAGCCCAAGCCCGGGCGGCCCTATTTCGTGCCAGACAATTACGTCATCGTACCCGATGTCTTCGTGGTGAAAAACGAAGGTGAATGGGTGGTTCTGTTGAACGACGACGGGCTGCCCAGGTTGCGCATTAGTTCCTATTACAAGCAGTTGATGTCCAAGCAAAAGGAGAGCTCCGAAACGACCCGGGCTTACATGGAAGAAAAGCTTCGGGGAGCCCAATGGATCATCCGGAGCATTGAGCAGCGAAACAAGACCATTGTCAGGGTGGTCCAGAGCATCGTGAAATTTCAAGAGCCCTTCTTCGACAAAGGGGTTGATTTCCTGAAACCCTTGGTCCTCAAGCAGGTCGCCGAGGACATCGGCATGCACGAATCGACAATTAGCCGGGTGACCGCGAATAAATATCTGTACTGCCCGCAAGGCATGCTGCAGTTGAAGTTCTTTTTCAACACCGGGATTCAGCGGTCGGATCTCGATGGGGATATGCTCTCTTCTGTGACGGTCCGGGAGATGATTCGGAAAATGGTGGTGGAGGAGGATGCGCAACATCCGCTCAAAGATCAGGAAATCGCAGCACGCCTGCGGCGGAATAACATCATGATCGCGCGCCGTACCGTGGCCAAGTACCGATCCGAAGAAAATATCCCCTCCGCCAGTCAGCGCAAGCGCTTCTTCTGAACGCATGTCCACAAGGATTCTGGGTAACCTCCGATAGCGGGTCGAGCACGGCTATTTGCTAATGAAGCATAGCCTACGGGGAAATTTCTTCGGAGAGGGTGTGGGAGGGTGAAGGATGCGCGTCATGATCACGGGCCGGCATGTGGCCATTACTCCAGCGCTGCGGAGGTACATTGAAACCCGCATGAAGCGCCTGGAACGGTTCGGTGGAAAACTCGGGAATGCGCAGGTGGTGGTGGGAGTCGAAAAGTACCGACATATTGCCGAAGCCAGTCTGAGTGTAAACGGGGCCCGGGTACAAGGCAAGGCTGCGACCAATGAAATGTATGCGTCGATCGATCAACTGCTCGGCAAGATCAGCCGTCAGGTTCAAAAGCGCAAAGAGAAGCTGGTCAATCACAAGGTCAGTGCGCTCTCCTCTTTACGGCCCGAGCGAACCAGGGTGGTCCCGTCACCGCCCAACCTCACCACCATTCAGACCACCCTTCAAACCTGTACGGTGGCGGAGGCGGTCGAGAACCTTCGAGAGGATTCGGGTGACATCCTGATCTTTTTCAACCACGAGGCACGAAGAGTTCAGGTCTTGCGTCGTGTGGGCAAAAGCGGGTTCGAGTTGATCGATCCTAAGCCCCCTTCAGGTACGGACGGTTGATGGAGACCATCCATCTGGTCATCATCAGCGGCCTTTCCGGTTCAGGGAAAACCTACGCTATCAAATGCCTGGAAGATCTGGGCTTCTTCTGTGTCGACAATCTTCCCGCTCCCTTGGTGCCAAAATTCGTGGAGTTGTGCGTTCAACGGGGG
>JBFFYZ010000168.1:0-5051 GCA_041568895.1 Nitrospiraceae bacterium | reverse complement strand
GATTGCAACGAACGTGCGATTTCGGGACGCAGTCTAGGCCGGGGCCAGGGGCGTCCAAATCAGGTCGGTGCATCATGTGTTGGTGCCGGAAGAATATTCCGCCGCGGATGGAGATTGGAGCGTGCCGTTCTTGTTGAATGTCTCGCCGGTGGACACGGTGAGCCGCGCCTATGAGGCGTTAACCGACCGGCCCTTCCCCACCGTGATCCGCTCAGATATGGAGTAGCCGCCGATTGCCCCAAGCCGGGAAGGCCCTTCCTGTCCCATAATCCCCAGCTCCCTTCACATTTTGTGATCTGACTGCAAGACACTCAGGCTCCTTCCTTCCATTGGAACGGAGATGCGGGGAGTGTTTTCTGGTCCCAACTTCAAAGGGCCTGTGCTCGAGAGCAGAAGGGTCGGCTTAGATTCGCAGATAGGATTCGAGGGCGGCACGGTGGCGATGGTCGAGGGGCAGGAATTCAACGGCGATCGTCAGGTGAGCCTTCGCAGGGGTAACCCGCCGGATCTTGGCAAAGATATCGAGGTGGGTCCGGCGACGGTCGTCCAGGACCAACGAAATTTTCAGGATTTCGGCACGGGAAAGATTTTTGACCGGTTCGGTGGTGGTCAAACGCAGGCCCTTCACCGAGATGTCTAGGATCGTGCAGATCATCTGGATATTCCTGCTGTCGGCCACCCGGACGAAACTTCCTTCCAGGTTGACCCGCTTGCGCTCACTGGCCCGGAATCCGACCAGGTGGACCATGGAGGTGGTCCCGCAGGCACAGTCGTACGGGAAGGGGTTGGGGCGGTCCGGAGGAAGGTCCGCAATGCGAAACGCCTGAGCCTGGTTGCAATTGGGGCAGTGGATGACATAGGTGCGGTGTTGCGTGATGTAGGCCTGCAGCGTCCGATGTCCGATCATGTCGTCATCCTCAATGGAGGACCCATTACCCCGCCTCGACTACCGCGCGGATCTGGCGCAGGAAAGCCGTGGGGGTAAAGGGCTTCCGCAGGTAATAGGGCGCTTCGATGCCCAGCCCCTTTACCGCTTCCTCGGAATACCCGGACAGATAGAGCACCTTCAAGCCCGGCCGCTCCTGGAGCAGGCGACGGGCCAGATTCCTGCCTCCGGGACCCGGAAGGAGGAGGTCCACCACCGCGACGTGAATGGAAGCCGACGACTGTTCCAGTAATCGAAGCGCGTCCTCACCGGAGCCGGCTTCCAGGGTGACGAACCCATGGTGGGTGAGCGTCTCGCACGCGGATTGACGGACGGGCTCCTCGTCCTCGACCACGAGCACGGTTTGGGTGATGGATTCTCCGGTCGGGGCGGGTGGCCTGTCGGGCACAACCGGCTTGTTGTGGGTCGCCTTTGGTTTGACTATGCTCGGCACACGGGGGAGATAGATTTTGAAGGAGGTGCCTTCGCCCTGGAGGCTCTCGACTTCGACGTACCCCCCGCAGAGCTTGATGATCCCGTAGACGGTGGCCAAACCCAGCCCCGAGCCGACCCCCTGCTCCTTGGTGAAATAATAGGGTTCGAAGATATGCGCCTGGTCCTGCCAGGGGATACCGGGGCCCGTGTCCGAGACCCGCAGCATGACGTAGTCTCCAGGTTGGGCTCCCGCGTGCGTTCGCACAAAGGCCTCATCGAGGACGATGTTTTTTGTCTCAATGGTGAAGGCCCCGCCACGCGCCATGGATTCCCGCGCCCGGTGCACCAGGGTCAGGAGCATTTCGTCGAGCTGAGCCGGATCGATTTTGATGCGCCCGGTGTTGTCAGCCACCCAGAGCCGCAAGGAAATGTCGGGCCCCAGGTACCGCTGCACCGTTTTCTCGAGGTCGGTGAGGAGGGTGGATAAGTCCAGCTCTTCGGGCTCGGTCTCCAGCTTTCGCGAGAACGCTTGCAGCTGAAAGGACAAGGCGGCGACCCGATCCCCCGCTTTGAAAATCTTTTGCACTTCATGGCGCATGGGATGGTCCGGCGCTAGATGATCGAGCAACTGCCCGCTGCTTTTGGCCACCACGCTCAATAAATCGTCGAGGTCGTCGGCTACGCCACCAGCCAGCCGTGACGCGCCTTGCAAGCGGGGCACCATCCGGAGCTGCTCTTGCAACCGCTTCCGTTCGGAGAGATCGACCTTCAGTTCTTCCTGAATTTGCTGGTGCTGCAAGAGGAGTTGGGTAACCCGGTCTTCCAACTCCTGAGCCTTCTTTTCGAGCTCGACGTTGGCCTGATTCAGGTTCTCGATGCGATGGAGCAGCCCGCTTTTCCGCTGGCGTTCCAGGTACACCTCCTCCGCGGCCAGGCCGTACACCGCTGCCATGGTCAGCAAGAACGGAAACCGGATGAGAAAATGGATGGCCAGGCCTCCGGCGATCAGAATTTTGAGAGTGAGGACCACCCCGTACCCCAGGCAGATGAAGAGGGCGAGGGTGAGCATGCGCTTCATGTTGGGGACGATGGCCACGCTGAGCAGGATGAGGAAGTAAGTCAGATAGAATTCAACCGTGGCATTGCCTGACAAATGAATGGCCAGGATCGCCAGGGCCGTGTCACAGAGGATGAGCCCGTTTCCGATCCACGGGAAATCCATCAAACGGCCGGGAAGGATCGCCAGAAGAATCCAGCTGAGGGCCAAGCCCCCGACAATATAGTCCTGCATGGTTTTCGGAATCAGGGGATGTTCGCTGTACAGGAGCATGCCGGACAGACTGAGCACGATGAGGGTCTGTATGAGGAGGAGGCGGCCTTTGGCGCTGCTCAGGCCAAAGGCTGGCTCTTCGCTTGCGACTACGGATTCTGGGTCGTGGCGTACCGCCGACTTGCCCATGTCAATGTTCAGGCCACATTACTTGAGGACGGGGTCTAAGTGGGTGGTGGTGAACGTATTGGATAGGATCAGATCCTTTTTGGCCAAACCTTAATACAAAACGCTCAATGATCATTCAAGTCATTGCTTTTAAAAATAAAAGTCACTTTTTAAGTCGTTCAGAAACGGGGTCGCACAAGGTGGGGGCGGCCACTCGGTTCCAAGTGTAGCAAGCCGTTTCAGGCCGTCAAATTTTCATAAATTCCAAGGATTCTGGATGCCTCCCCAGGCCGGGTTCAGGCCAGGGCCCACTTTGACCCCAGCCTCAGGAGCGACCGGGGAGTCTTGCCGCGGGTCATGGTGTGTCCTGGGAGGCACGTGGAGGCCGAGCAAGAGAGTACGGACTTCAGCGGAGCGCACGCTGTCTGGTTGGGGCAAACAATGTGGAGGATGTAGGAGGGGGCGAAGCCCCTTGACTGAACCGGAGCCTACCGGGCTTTTCGTCCTGGTCTGCAGGGGACCTGAAAGACTTGGCGATCCTCCAGGCGAATGGCTACCAGCTTGCGGCCCCAGACACAGCCGCTATCGAGGGCGAATAGGTTGGGCCGGATCTGGAGGCCCAAGGCAGCCCAATGCCCGCAGACGACAATCGTGTCCGCGCTTTGTCGCCCAGGAACCTCGAACCAAGGAAGGTACCCGGGAGGCGCCTCGTTGGGCGGGCCTTTATAGGTCGGGTTCATCTCTCCCGTCGGGGTACAGACCCGCATGCGGACCAAGGTGCTCAAAATGACCCCAAGCCTGGTGAGTCCCCTCAGGTCCTCCGACCAACGGAGGGGAAGCTGGCTCGAATAATACAGACGAAGAAAGTCTCGGTATTCATCGGAGCGAAGCCTTGCCGCCACCTCGCGCGCCAAGGCGACCGCCTCCAGGGAGGTCCAATCGGGGAAGAGGCCGCCGTGGACCAGCAGAAATCCGTTCTCGAAATGGGCCAAGGGTCGGCGGCGGAGCCAGTCGAGCAGGTCGGCCCGATCCGGGGCCTGCAGGACATCCTGGAGCGTATCCTCCCGGCGGAGCTGAGTGAGGCCTTCGGCCACGGCCAGCAGATGCACGTCATGGTTGCCGAGGACGGTCACGGCAACCGGACCCAGCCCCTTGACAAACCGCAGCACGGCGGCCGATTCCGGACCCCGGTTGACCAAGTCGCCCACGAACCAGAGGCGGTCTTTGGCCGGATCGAAGGCGATCCGGTCGAGCAGGTTGGTGAGGGCGGCAAAACAGCCTTGGACGTCTCCGATGGCGTACGTGGACATAGGTTAGCGCCGAAACTCGTGAATGGGGTTCGGTAACGCGGAAGGTTCGAGGGCAACAGGCAAGACCGGGCCCGTCGGTCAGGGATATTTGGCTTCGATCGTACTGTGGAGTCCGCCCCGGGCGGTGAACTCGCCGGTGACACGGGCCCAGACCGGACGGCAGGCTGTCACGACGTCCTGGAGGATGCGGTTGACGGCGTTTTCGTAGAAGATCCCAAGGTTCCGGTAGGCGTGGATGTACAGCTTGAGGGATTTCAGTTCGAGACAGGCTTTATCCGGCATGTACCGGATCCGAATCGTACCGAAATCCGGCATGCCGGTCTTGGGACAAATGGCGGTGTACTCGGGTATCTCGATCGCGATTTCGTAGCCCTTGTACTGGTTCGGCCAGGTCTCGATCTCAGGTAGCGCGGCAAGAACCCCGCTGGCGGCCTGAGCCTCGGTGTAGCCCTCGGAGGTCTGCTGTGGTTTCTGAGGTTTCGTTCTTGTCTTCTCACGTTTCAAGGGTCACGTCTCACGGTTCGTCACACCTGCTTCATCCACTCCACCTGGCCGATCTTCTCCAGCTCGAAATACAGGGTGACCCACGGGCACATCATTTCCGGGTAGACTTCGCAAAAGCCTCCCTTGCGAACCCCCCCGCAGGGGCCGTGACTCATAAACTTGGGGCACTCCGCCTTGGCGGAACCATCAGGAATCGGCGGACGGTTGTGGACCCCTCCGGACTGATCCGGGTTTTCCTCCCCCGGCACGATAACGCGCAATGGCATACCGGCAACTCTACACCGATTCCATGAATTGGGCAATCTCGGTCAACTCGACGTTGCGGACCGCCATGTCGGGAGCGTACACCACCGCGTCCGCGCCCCATCCCACGATGGGCCTGGCCTGGGTGGCGATGCCGAGGATGTTCTGAAGCAGGTGCCGGATGTTGCCCGTGATG
>JBFFYZ010000167.1:0-5118 GCA_041568895.1 Nitrospiraceae bacterium | reverse complement strand
GGAGGCAAGATGATCCGGAGCATCATTGCGGAGTGCGGGGTGAAGGTCAACGTGGAAGACACGGGGATCGTTACCATCGCTGCGGTCGATGAAGCCTCCGCGAAAAAGGCCATTGCCATTGTCGAACGCCTGACTGAAGAAGTGGAGATCGGAAAGCTTTACCTGGGCACGGTCCGCAAGATCGTGGACTTCGGCGCCTTCGTGGAGATCCTGCCCGGCACGGATGGCCTGGTGCATATTTCCCAACTCGCCCACCATCGCGTCAAAGCCGTCTCGGATGAGCTCGCGGAGGGGGACCAAATTATGGTCAAGGTCCTCGAAATCGACAAACAAGGCAAAATCCGGCTCAGCCGGAAGGAAGCCATGCCCCCGCCCTCGTCGCCGCCTGCCAAGGAGCCGGCGGCAGGATAGACGGTCGTGTACCGGAAGTTCGTTCTGGATAACGGCCTCCGTATCGTCACCGAGAAAATTCCCGCCTGCAAGTCGGTGACCATCGGGATCTGGGTGAATGTCGGGTCCCGTGACGAGCGGCCCGGGGAAGAGGGACTCTCCCACTTCCTCGAGCACATGTTCTTCAAGGGGACCCGCTCCCGATCCCCCACCCAAATTTCCCGCGAAATCGACGCGCTGGGCGGGGAGCTCAACGCGTTTACCACCAGGGAAACCACCACCTTCTACGTGAAGGTCCTGGATCAGCACCTCGCGCCGGCCCTGTCCCTCCTCTCCGATTTGTTCCATCACTCCCGGTTCGATCAGAGGGAAGTGGAAAAGGAAAAACAGGTGGTGTTGGAGGAAATCCGGATGGTCCAGGACGATCCGGAAGACTATGTCCAGGATCTGCATGCCCTGCAGACCTTCAGGAACCACCCGCTCGGGCGACCCATTCTGGGCAATGAAAAAACCATCAAGGCGCTGCGCCGAACCCAGCTGATGGAGTACCTGCACCGGCACTATGCTCCCCAGGGGACCGTGGTCGCCGTGGCAGGGAATTTTGACCACAAGACACTGGTGCCCCACCTCGGCCGCGCCTTCAAATCGTTTCAAGCAGCCGATGGCAGCGAGGGGAGACGCCCGTTTCCGCCAAATCGGTTTCCCCCGACCCTCTATGGAGGCGTGTCGGTGCATCCCAAGCCCTTGGAGCAGGCCCATCTCTGCTTGAGCCTGCGAGGGATCCCGCTGGGACACAAGGACCGCTTTGCCGCGCATGCCCTGAATGCGGTGCTGGGGGGAAGTGTGAGCTCCCGGCTGTTTCAGGAGATTCGGGAACGGCGCGGGTTGGCCTATTCCATCTATTCGTATCTGGGCTGTTATTCCGATGGGGGAACCCTGACCATCTATGCCGCAACCAGGCCCAAGGAAGCTCCGCGGGTGCTGAAGTTGGTGTGCCGCGAGATTCGTCGGCTGCGCACCCGAGGCGTCGGGAAAAAGGAGCTCGACCGCGCCAAGAATCAGATGAAGGGTACCCTCATGCTCAGCCTGGAAAGCACCCACAGTCGGATGAACAAACTGGTCAAGGATGAGCTCTATCAGGGACGGCATCTGTCGCTGGAGGAAACCCTCGCAGAGATCGACCGGATCTCCGGGGCCACGGTTCAACGGCTCACGGCGGAATTGTTTGACCTCCAGGCCCTTTCGGTTACCGCCCTAGGCCCCCTGTCCAGCCGGACCCTCCGCGCCACCCTGAACTAACCCTTTCCGCCTGAGTCCCGTCACGGTAATCGCAACAGATTTGTCAATATTTACAAGAGGTTCCTTATTTTTTGTGATTCCCTGGAGGGCCAAATATTCCCTTGACAAGCCCTGACCGTTTCAGTACCATGCCCTCCTATCTGTGGATGAAGCCTGGTAATTTTAAACATCGAATTGAATGAGAAATGTGGGAAAGGGGGTGTCGAAGGGCTTCTTCATTAGGGAAGGCTTCTTCCTCTGCTCTTTTCTAGGCTTTTTTGTTTTATTTGTGTGAACGTCACGGTCATTTACTAGTCTTGATCTTCATGAAGGAGGTGCGAGGGATGAACAGGGGAGTCTTCATAGCGGCAATCTCAGTCTTCTTTCTTGCTGGCGTCCTGACAGCCGGGTTCGTAGAAGCAGCCGATGCTCCTGCGGGCGGAGATGTGACGCCGGGCTACAAAGGTGTTCCCGTCAAAACCCTGAAGGGGCGGATCTGGTCCCAGTGGGCCGACAATCCCGAGGGGGAGATTCTGTTTGGTGTCCAGTATTGGAATACGGGGGATCCGGCCTCAGGAAACCCCTCCGGCCGTTCGTCCACCATGATGGACGTGAAGTCCCCGGATCCTCTGTTCGTCTGCTGTGCCTGGGGATTCACCGGTGGAACGGATAAGAACAACCCCTATGCCGGTTGGTACAATGCGGCCACGACCGTGCGCCTCCAGGTGAAAGACAAGGCGCTCATGGATCAGATGATCAAGGCCTCCCAGGATCTGGTGGCCATGGAGGTCACGCTGGATGGGCGGACGATCACGGGCTTCAAGGTTTTGAAAGCTGATTAACAGGCGGCTCAGCTGCCTCGTCACAGCCATTCATTGTAAAATTTATTTTCAAGGGATTCGGTAAAAGGAGGGATTCAATTATGAGACTTCATGCGAAAGGGTGGGCCGCCGTTGCCGCGATCGCCCTGGTGGTAGGCCTGGCCTCCACCGCGCTCGCCATCGAGGCCTTCCAGGAGAGGTTTGAGTGGGGCGACATGAGCAAGCCGACGACGATTCAGGGCCGGGTCATTGTCCTGGATCCCTACGATGAGGCCGTGTGGATCAACGTGGCCTTTGCTGGCGGCAATGCCGAGAGCGGCTACTGGTGGCAGAGAACCCATCCGGGCAAGACCCTGAAGTTCTATGCGGCCAACAAGGGTGTCTGGGATGAGCTGAAGGGGATGGCCCGTCCGCATGCCGGCCCCGCGGCTGCCAAGGAAGTGCCCCCTGGCTCGAATGCCACGCTTGTGGAGTTCGTGGCCCAGGAAGTCGAGCAGAACCGGCGGGTGATTTCTTCCGTGAAGAAGATCGAAGATGTCGCTGGGACCCCCAGCAAGACGGTCAGCATCATGGCCCTGAAGGCCGGCTGCAAGGACGAGACCGATCCCAAGTGCTACAAGGCGAAGCAGGACCTGGCTGCCGCTAAGAAAGCACCCCCTCGGATGCAGTATGATGTGCTGCTTCCGGGTGGCAAGGCCGTGGGTGGCTTGGTCCCCTGGACGGCTGACTACAACACCGGTAAATAACGACCGGAACTTACTTCCGTCGGAAAGAAGGCGGTGCCACACAGGCACCGCCTTTTTTTTGTGGCTTTTCGGCCTTTCTCTAAGTCAATCGTAATAAGGGGTCTGCCTGGCCTCGGCGGACGCAGGGCGAGCCCGCCAGGCTCGCCCTCATGCGTTGAGGCGGGGGAATGGTTGCTGCCGTCTTACTCTTGGCCGCTGCTCCCTCTGAGGCTCGACCGGAGGTCGATCTCTCCCGTTGCAATGGTGGAGCAACGGGTCCCCGCGCAGCGGCAACCTTTCCGCTAATGCCTTCATTCCAACGCGAGGGCGATGCCTTCTGGGCTCATCCCTGCCCCCCGAGGCCATGGAAGTCACAGCCCTGGCCGCTGGTCTTTTCGAGGGAGAGAATGGCGCAGGCCATTCCCCAGAAAGTCGGTGTCTTTTTTAGCTAGGATGGATCCTGGTCCAGCCGGCGCTGGAGGTCCGCGAGGCGGTTCAGGGCTTCGAGCGGGGTCATGGAGAAGAGATCCATTTGCCGGACCTCCTCGATGATCGGATGGGGGCGGGGCAGGGAAGGATCGAGTCGGTCGTTCGAGGGTTGCTCTAGGGCCGGTCGGGATGGGATCCCTGACCGCCCGCCCAACGAAAAGGGCAGTCCGGCCTGGATCGGGGTGGCGGTGCCGGTGTCCCGAGCCGATTCCGGGCCGGCTGCTGCCAGTTCGAGCTGTGCCAACACCTCCTGCGCCCGAGTGAGGACCGGCTCCGGAAGGCCGGCCAGTCTCGCGACATGGATGCCGTAGCTGCGGTCCGCGGCGCCTTCCACAATTTTCCGAAGAAACAGGACCTCCTCGTCCCGCTCCTTGACCGCCACCGTATAATTTTTGACTCCTTCCCGGAGCTCTGCCAGTTCGGTCATTTCGTGGTAGTGGGTGGCAAAGAGGGTCCGCCCTCCCAGGTGGGTCCGGTCCTGAATGAATTCCGCCACCGCCCAAGCAATGCTCAATCCATCATAGGTGCTGGTCCCCCGTCCGATTTCATCGAGCAGAATCAGGCTCCTGGCCGTGGCGCAGTGGAGAATGTGCGAGGTCTCCGTCATCTCCACCATGAAGGTGCTCTGGCCTGCAGTGAGGTTGTCCGAGGCTCCCACGCGGGTGAAGACCCGATCCACCAGCCCGATGCGGGCCTCCTTGGCCGGCACGAAGCTGCCCATTTGGGCCATCAGCACGATCAAGGCGACCTGGCGCAGGTAAGTGCTCTTGCCGGCCATGTTTGGGCCGGTAATGATGAGGAGGCGATTGTCCTCCAGATCCAGCAGGGTGTCGTTGGGAATGAACCCGCCCGGCAGGTTTCCTCGTTCCACGACCGGATGGCGCCCCTCCAGGATGCGAAGGGAGCCCCCGTCGTCCACCTCGGGGCGCACGTACCGGTGGTGGGCGGCGGATTCCGCCAAGGCCGCGAGGACGTCTAGCGTTGCGATGGCCGAGGCCATGGCTTGGAAGCGCGGCGTCTCCCCCGCGAGCTGGGTGCGGAGCCGTTCGAACAGCTCTTGCTCGAGGGTTTTGAGTTTTTGATCCGCTCCCGTGACTCGGTCCTCCAGCTCCTTGAGTTCCGGTGTGATGAACCGCTCGGCGTTGACCAGGGTTTGTTTCCGAATGTACTGCTCGGGCACCCGACCCAGGTTGGCTTTGGTCACTTCGATGTAATAGCCGAACACTTGGTTGAACCGGATCTTGAGCGAATCGATGCCCGTCCGGGTCCGTTCCTGCGCCTCCAATCCGGCAATCCAGCCTTTTCCTTCCCGGCAAACTTTGCGGAGCTCGTCCAATTGGGGATCCACCCCGTCTCGAATGATGCCGCCGTCCCGAGAGGAAACGGGAGCCTCGGAAAGAAGGGTGCGCTCGATC
>JBFFYZ010000166.1:0-5123 GCA_041568895.1 Nitrospiraceae bacterium | reverse complement strand
TACGGCCTGGTCATCGCGTTTATCATCATGGGGCTCAGAAAATAAAAACGCTGAGTGCTGAATGTTGAGTGATGAATTAATTCAGCGTTCATCATTCGTCGTTCAGCGTTAGGTTGGGACATGCCGCAATTCGACACCCATTTTTTCTCTTCGCTGATTTTCTGGGAGATCGTCTCGTTCGCGATCCTGCTCGCGGTGCTTTACAAGTTTGCCTTCCCTCCCATCTTGGAAGCCCTTGAGGCCCGGGAACGTAAGATCAAGGACAGCCTGGACCAGGCGGAGCGCCATCGTACCGAAGCGGAGCAGAAGCTCAAGGAATATGAGGCGAAGCTGAGCGGATCCGCCAAGGAAGCCGAGGCGTTGTTGGCCCAGGCGAAGGAGCGGACCCAGCGCCTCCTGGAGGAAAACGAGCAGCGGATTGTTGCGGACACGGCCCGGATCAGAGCCGAGGCGACGCGGGAGATCGATCTCGCGCGGCGTAAGGCGATTCAAGAGATCCGGAACGAGACGATCGGCCTTGCCCTATTGGTCGGCGAGCAGGTGGTGGGCCGGAGTCTGACCGATGCGGACCATCGTCGGCTTGCGGAAGAGGCCTTGCAAGCGGTGGCCAAGCAATACGAGACTCGTTAGGGATTAACCTCCCTCTCGCCTCACCTGTCACGTCTCACGTCCTATTGGTGCTGCCCGGCCGGTACCCCTCCACGTCCAGGGTCACGAACCGAAACCCCAGTTCCTTCAACCGGGCGCAAAGGTGCTCCCGCCTGGTTCGATCCCAGATCCTCGGGAAATCCTTTTCTTCGAGTTCGATCCGGGCGATGTCTCCGTGGTCCCGGACGCGGAACTGTCCGAACCCTTCCCGAAAAAGCAGCGCCTCTGCCTGCTCCACCCGGGAAAGCTTCTCCCGCGTAATCGGGATACCACGAGGGATGCGTGAAGACAGGCAAGCCGCCGCCGGTTTGTCCCAGTTGGACAGGCCGAGCGCTTGGGCCATGTTCCGCACGTCGGACTTGGTGAGTTCCGCCTCCACCAGGGGACTGCGGACGCCGAACTCCCGGGCCGCCACAAGCCCGGGCCGCTCTTCTCCCAGATCATCTAGATTCGTGCCGTCCACCACGACGTGGAGCCCCAGTTCTTGCCGAATAGTCCCCAAGACCTGATACAGGTCCGTTTTGCAGTGATAGCAGCGGCTGGCGTCGTTCTGGACAAAGGCCGGACTCTCGAGTTGGTCGGTCTCAATGACCAGGTGTCGGATTCCCATCTCCGCAGCCAGCCGACGGGTCCAGTCCAGTTCGATGGCGGGAAAGGTCGGGGAGATTGCCGTGACACCAACGGCCTTGGAGCCCAGCGCTTGATGGGCCACCGCCAAGACAAGTGAACTGTCGATCCCGCCTGAGAAGGCTACCAGAACCGATTCCAGACTCCTGCAGATCTGTTTCATGTTGTCAAGTTTGGTGGCGAGAGCGGTGTCCATAGGCGACCGGTTCCGGCAGGTTAGGGAGTCTTATGATCCACGTTGGCCTTTTCCAGATTTCCAACCAGCACCAACGCATAGCGGTCGGGATGCAGGTATTGCTGCGCAACCCGAAAGACCTGGTCCTTGGTGACCCGTTCGATCCATCGGGGATATTGGGTGAAGTAGTCCAGCCCGAGCCCGAAGAACTCCACGAGGCTTAAGACCTGGGCCAGCTTCTGAGTGGTATCGAGGCGAAGGGGAAAACTTCCGATCAGGTACGCCTTGGCGTCCGCCAGCTCCTGGTCGGATACCGGTGTCTCCCGGATCCCTTTCAGTTCGGACAGGACCGCGGCCAGCGCCTGGTTCGCCGTTTCGTTCCGGGTCTGGAGGCTGACGGCGAACGCCCCCGGCATGAGGTTGGCCTCGAAGGAGCTCATCACTCCGTAGGCGAGCCCTTGCTTGTCCCGGATCGATTCCATCAACCGGGAGGAAAATCCGCCGGCTCCGAGGATATAGTTCATCACCGATACCGCATAGTAGTCGGGGTTGGTCCGGCTGATGCCCAGGTGCCCGAGCATGATCGTGGCTTGGGTCAGATCCTTCTCGATAAACTTGGTGACGGGTTTTTCTATCGGGGTCGCGCGACTGAGCGATCTGGGGGGCGCCGATCCGCGCTCCCAGGCTCCGAAGTGTTTGGCCACCAGGCTGCGGGCCTCTTTGATGGTAATGTCGCCCACGATGGCCAGGATGGTTTGGTTGGGCAGGTATTCTCGGGCATGGAACTGCCGGATCTCCTCAGGGGTGATTCCGGGTACCGTGTCCTCGGTGCCGTTCACCGGCCATCGGTAGGGGTGGCCGTCGAACACCAGTTGGTTGAAGGCCTTCCCTGCAACCATGCCCGGCTCATCTTTCTGGCTCAGAATTTCTCCGAGGATCAGAGTCCTGATGCGCTCCACCTCGGCCTCGGCGAAGGCGGGTCGGAGCAGGACATCGGCCAGCAGATCGAACCCCAGGTCCGTGTCCTTGGCCAGGACCTTCACTGAGGCGGAGGTAAAATCTTCTTCCGTCTTGGTGGCCAGGTTTCCCCCCACGAAGTCGATCTGACCGGCGATCTGGGTCGCCGATCGCGTGGTCGTGCCTTCATCCAGGAGGCTGGCGACCAGATTGGCCAAGCCGGCTTTTTCTGGTGGATCCTGGGCCGATCCGACTTTGACCAGCGCGTGGAGTTGCAGGATGGGCAGGGCATGCTGTTCGAGCACTAACAGGGTCAAGCCGTTGGGCTCCACAAAGCGGACCGGCTGAAGTTCGGCGGCTTGGGTTTCGGTCAGCCCCAGGAGCCCGGACAATCCGGCCATGAGAAGTCCCACCCGCCAGAGAACGTGCCTGCAAGGGAAGCAATCCGAAGCCTTTCTCTGGCGCCCTGGCTGAATCATGGTCGTGCCCACGAGTTAATCGGTGCGTTGGATCGGAACCAGAATACCGACGGTCCTTTTGTCTTCGAGGAAATACTGGCGCGCGACGCGGCGCACGTCTTCCGCCGTGACGTCCCGCATCCGCTTCAGAAACTGGCCGACATGGCGCCAGCCGGCGCCGACCGTCTCGGATTGTCCCAGCAGCATGGCTTGCCGGAAGTTGCTGTCCAGCCCGAACACGTAGTCGGCTTCCACCTGGTTCTTGGCGCGTTGAAGTTCCTGCGCCGTGACAAGGTCCGTCTGCAACCGTTCCAGCTCGCGGTACAGCGCCTGTTCGACCGCCTCGATCTTTTGGCCGGGTTTCACGACGACGTAACTATAAAACAGTTCCGGGTCGGCCTGCAGCAGGCTGTAGGACGCTCCGACGGCCAACGCGAGTTTTTGGTCATACACCAAGCGTTGGTACAGGCGGGAACTCTTTCCCTGGGACAAAATGGATTCCAGGATCGTGAGCGCGTAGGAATCGTTATTCCGGTAGTTCGGAACCCGATACCCCACCATGAGGAAGGGAACCTGCGCCTCCCGTTTGACGATGATCCGGCGTTCCCCTAACTGGTCCGGCTCCACCACCGTCGGTTGGGGCGGCGTGGGTCCTTTCGGAATCGGCTCGAACAGGCGCTTGATGACCGGAAGGAGCGCGCTCGCCTTGATGTCCCCCACGATGACCAGCGTGGCATTGTTGGGGACGTAGTACAGGTCGTAATGGCGTTTCAGATCCTCCAAGGTCATGGCGTTGAGGTCTTGAAACCACCCAATGACCGGCCAGTGGTACGGGTGGACCATGAAGGCCTGAGCGAACAGGGATTCGACCAGATAGGACTGCGGGTCGTCTTCCGTCCGGAGCCGGCGCTCCTCCTTGACTACTTCCCGCTCGAGTTGAAACTCCTGCTCGTCGAAGATGACGTGACGCATGCGATCCGCTTCCAGCTCTAAGGCCAGCTCCACGCGATCCGCCGCGAGAATTTCGAAATAGGCCGTGAAATCCTGACTCGTAAAGGCGTTATCGTTTCCTCCGTTTTTTCGGATCGTCCGGGAAAACGTGCCTTTGGGGTGCGTCGTGGTCCCCTTGAACATCATGTGCTCGAGCATGTGCGAAAGGCCGGCCCGGCCCATGACCTCGTGGCGGGATCCGACGCGGTACCAGATTTGAATCGTCGCGACCGGCGCCTTGGGCACTTCCGCCAGCAGTACCTTCATCCCGTTCGCCAGGACAAACTCCTGTGCGGATTCCCGGATCTCCCCGGCCTGGACCGGCGACCCGGTCGGGTTGGCCACCGAGGCTGCAATAAAGAGCAACGAGGGGAGGACCCACCACAGCCTGTGAGAGGAGCCATCTCGGCGGGGGCGGCGCATGCTACGAACCGGATCCGACCAGGGTCCTGGTCGTCTGACGGGACTGGGGTGGAGAGGGCAATCGGCCGAGTTGCCCGCAGGCTCCCAGGACATCGCGCCCCTTGCTGTGGCGAATGAACACCTGAATGCCGGCCCGCTGCAAGACGGCCTGGAATCGGAGGACCGAGACCTCCTCGGGGCGACGATAGGGGCTGCTCGGAAACTCGTTGAAGGGAATGAGGTTCACCTTGCACCGGAAACCCGTGAGGAGATGGACCAGCCGTTTCGCGTCGGCTTCACGGTCGTTTTCTCCGGCCAGGAGGACATATTCAAAGGTCAGGCGGCGCCGGTCCGCTAACGGAAATTCCCGGCAGGCGGCCAGCAACTGGTCCAGGGGATAGAGCTGGTTGACGGCGGGCATCAGCCGATCGCGCTGGGCGTTGGTGGTGGCGTTCAAGGAGACGGCCAGATTGATGCCGAGCGGCGCCACCGCTTTCAGACGGGGAGCCAGCCCGGCGGTCGAGAGGGTGATGCGCCGAGCCGGAAACCCCAGCCCCCAGGAGCTATCGGTCAGCCTCTGAACGGCGTCCTTGACAGCTTCGAGGTTGGCCAGCGGCTCTCCCATTCCCATCAGGACCAGGTTGGTCAGTCGTGCTCCGGCTTCCAGCTGGTCCTGAACCGTCAAGACCTGATCCACGATCTCATGGGCCTTAAGGTTGCGTTTGAGGCCCATCTGGCCGGTGAGACAGAATCCACAATCCAGGGTGCAGCCGACCTGGGTGGACAGGCACAGCGTGAGCCGCCGGCCCTCCGGGATGAGGACGCTTTCTACCTCCAGGCCGTCGTGGAGCCGGGTCAGAAATTTT
>JBFFYZ010000165.1:0-5154 GCA_041568895.1 Nitrospiraceae bacterium | reverse complement strand
CGGCTTGATCCGCATGAACTGGAGCCCCATGGAGTTGGGGCGGAGGGATCGGACCATCGCCACCTCGATCGTGACGGGGGATTCGGAGGCGAAGAGCTGAAGCTGCAGGGTGAGCCGGGAGCCGAGCGGCACCCGGACGTCGGTTTTCAGGGCGCAACCCCCCATGGCGATGTCGGTGACCAGCCCTTCCCAACGTTCGTTGTCCAGGGAGAAGCCCACGGCGATATTGCAGGGCAGGCGCTCGTTCTCCCGCCGGTCGATGAGATCCTGGGAATATCCCGAGCGCCATTGAAAGGCGCGGAACCGGTAAGTGCAGAGTTGGCACCGGAACGGGAAGATCTTGAAGGCGCTCGCCAGCTGTTCGAACGGCCCCTCGCGGTGGACCCATCGCACATAATCATGGCCGCACTGCGGGCAAGACGGCTGCATTAGTCGTGGTCTCCACTGGGAAGCCGGCCGGCAAGGTCCGCCGGGACCGTGGTGGGTCCGACGGAGGCCGGATGCCGGTTGGCTTGCCGGTCAAGGATTGGCTTGAGATTCGCGGGAGAATAGCTGGCCGGCTTCACCCATTTCCCGTCTTCCCGTTTATACCCCCCGACCTTGCTCATGTTGGAACGGTGCACCTCCTGGAACACCGGTTCCAGATCGATGCCGCAGGAAACGGCCGTGCCATAGACGACGTACAGCAGGTCGGCCATTTCTTTGGCTACAGCCACCGTGTCGCCCTGGGCCAACGCTTCCTGCAATTCCTCGAATTCCTCCCGGATGAGGTTGACCCGCAAGGTCCGTGTCGCGTGGTCGGGGATGTCGGGACTAGAGTTGATCAGTATGTCGAAGGTACGGTGGAACTCGGCGACCATCCGTTGCTCGCTGGTCATGCCATTCCCTTTCCCTTGTCATTTCAGAGGGTGGTTTGTGACCGCTGCTGAGGCAGCCTGATAAGAAACTGGCCCAAGGGTACGGGAATCGAAGGGGCCCGTCAAGAAAAGAGGCTCTTGGAGCCCAGTTGATTTTTGCCTCCGATTGGGCCCATTCTTGGCCGTCGAATGGAGAAGGTATGGGAGAAGCTATGATGGAATGGATTCCTGTGGTGGCAGCCCTGACCGTCGGACTCGTGCTGGGCTTCGCCGCGGCCTGGGTATTCCGAATGCTCCAGTCCAGAACCGCCAAGGAGTTGGCGGAGGCCCTCTTCCAGGAAAACGAAGCCCAACGGCAAGCCCATTTGACCACCGTCCTCGACAATCTGAAGGCAAGTTTTGGAAGCCTGTCCTTCGAAGCCTTGTCCCGATCCACGGACGAGTTTTTGAAATTGGCCAAGGCCAAATTGGACTCGGAACGGGAAGTCAGCGCCAAGGACCTGGACGCCAAGAAAAGCCTGATCGATCAGCAACTGCAACAGATGACGGTGGAGCTGGGAAAAGTGGCCCAGCTGATGTCCGATCTGGAAAAGGACCGCGTGGAAAAGTTCGGGCAACTGTCCAGCCAGCTCAAGGCCACCAACGAGCACACCGCGGCGTTGTTACAGACCACCAGCACCCTCCGCGAGGCGCTGGCCAGCACCAAAGCGAGGGGGCAGTGGGGCGAGCGGATGGCCGAGGATGTGCTGCGGCTGGCCGGGTTTATGGAGAACGTCAACTACGTGAAGCAGAAAACCCTGGAAGGCGTCGGATCCAGGCCGGACTTCACCTTTCTGTTGCCCCGCAACCTGAAGCTCAACATGGATGTCAAGTTTCCGCTGGATAATTACGTCCGGTTCATCGAGGCGACCTCGGAGGTGGACCGGGCCAAGTTTCGCAGCGACTTTTTAAAAGACGTGAAGGCCCGCATCAAGGAAGTGACGAGCCGGGAATACATCAATCCGGAACAGGAAACCGTCGATTCCGTCCTGTTGTTCATTCCCAACGAGCAGATCTACGCCTTTATCCAGGAACAAGACCGCTCGCTCCTGGACGACGGGATTCGAAACGGGGTGGTCATTTGTTCGCCCGTCACGCTGTTCGCCATTTTGGCCGTCATCCGGAAGGCGGTTGACAATTTCACGTTGGAGCGGACGTCGAACGAGATCCTGTCTCTGTTCGGAGCCTTCCGGCGACAATGGGATGAATTTGTGAAAAAGTTGGAGCTCCTGGGCAGGCGCATCGGGGACGCCCAAAAAGAATATGAGGCGCTGACGTCCACGCGGCGGCGCCAGCTCGAGCGGCCGCTGAATCGCATCGAAGACCTTCGCACCCAGCGGGGCCTGCCCGTGGCGACCGAGGCGGAGGGCGAGATGCTGGCGGCGGCCCCAAGCTTGGGGGACAAGGATGAGTCCGAGCAGTGACGACCGGTGGTCCGGACCTTGGCATTGGCTTGAGACGAGGGACATGAGGGAGTGGGGAATTTTATGAGACAAGCGGTTCGCTTGATGTATGGGACAATTCTCTGGGCGGTCGTGTCGTCACTGTGCGGTCTGCTCGATTCAACCTGGGCCTTTCCGGTGAGCAGCGCGGCCTGGACAGAAGAGCAATGGACGCAGCGGTGCCTCCCCGTCCGGAGCAGTTACAACCCTTCCCTCCCGCTCAACACGGATACCCTGACCCTGAAACCGGAAGACCCGCGGTATCTGGTCTTTGTCTACTGGGTGTGGGCCAACAAGATCATCGAACACCAGGTGGAACAGGTGGGGGGAACGGAATGGGAGGGACCCACCGGCGGGGTGATCTTTCATTGGGCTCCTGGGTCCCGATGGGAAACGCATACGGTCGTGCCCTTTGCCCATGCCATCCACCACATTGCCGATGAACACCAGTGGACAGACACCATGTTCAAGGAGTTTTTCGAACCCTTCGGGCCCGTCCGGGGGGCCAACATCAAGCAGCGGCTGTCCATGGAAAAGGCCCCCACCTGGACGCAGTTCCTTAAACACATCGGCGGGCCGGAGAGCCCCTACTACCGGTACGTCTTTCATCAGGAAAGCCACATCGATCCGGTCCGGAAAGTTGTCACGTTGGTTGGAGGCCAAGGCGTGCTGTTCGAATACAGTTTCGATCGCTATCACAAGGAAATTCTTGAAGTGGTGACAGACTGCAAGGCCTACCAGTTTTTTGAGCTCTATGATCTATTTGGAAAGGGATTTGCCTCCACCACCGGATGGGCGGGACAACCGCTCCCCAAGCCGCACCCTAAAAAATAAAAGTCCCGCTCCGTCGAAACTTCTCTCCTCTTGAAAATCCCTGCCCGACGACCCTGGACCGGCCACGCTTGGAACCCCTCGGGAAGGCAAGGGGAATATCCCGTCTGATCAAAATTGAACAGAAATCCTGGTTTTCCCAGGGTTATTCTCGCTTCCATCAGGACAGGTTTATAAAAAAAATATAAATTTTGCGTTTGAAAATCAATAACTTATAAAAATATTGACGAAAATTTGCTCAAACGGCATGGCCTATGCAGGAACCAAGGGTCTCGGGCACTTCTCGGAGGTTCCACGGGAAGGCTCTGATGAAGCAGCTGGAACCTGGTCACCCGTTATAGGGAGGAAAGATCGTGAAACCGGCAGCGAGCCTGAAAGACTCCAGGTCCCTGTCCAAATCAGGGGAGAGACAGGGAGCCCTCCAAGCCTATCGTCCAGGATCCCGGACGGACACCCGACGAGGAGACCGCAAGGATGTGCGGGGGACGTCCATGGCCAACGCTGGCCGGCGGGGGGATCTCGGGCCTCTCTTGGGGGCGGTCGCCCATGAGCTCCGGAATCCCCTGTTCATGATCAGCGGATACAGTCAATTGGCTCGGGAGCGTGTGGATTGGGGTGCGCAGGAGCAGCTCGTGCACGACCTGGTGGCGATCGAAGAAGCCGCTCAGCGAGCGACGGAGATCCTGGAACGGTTTCTGGCCACGGCCCGGCCGCGCCGGGGCAACCGCGAGCTATGCGACATTAATGGCCTGGTGGTTCAGGCCCTTCAGGACCTGGCTCCCGATTTTCACGACCATCGCATTGAGGTGCGGAAACACCTTCGATCGGGACTGCCTCGAGTCCTGGCCAATCATCTGGAGTTGACCCAGGTCTTCCTCACGCTCTTTGCTAACGCCGATGCCGCCATGACGGCGGCGCAAGGGCAAGGCACCCTCACGGTCACGACCCGGCTGGTTTCAAAGCAGCACCAGACGTGGGTGGAAGTCCAGATCGCGGATAATGGGCCTTCCCTCGCTCCGGAAGATCGGGAACAGCTGTTCGAGCCGTTTGGGTCCGGCAAATCCGGCGGACCGGGCCTGGGGCTCGGCTTGCCGACCTCCCATCAGATGGTCACGGATTTGGGCGGAACACTGGCCTGCGAGCCCAACGATCAGGGCGGCACTACCTATCTCATGCGGCTTCCGGTCCTGTCGGTCCCCTCCACGTTGGCCATGTTGAAGAAACCGGCGACCGTGCGGACCACCTGATTGCGTTCCCCCTTTCGTCCGCCTGTCATTCGGCCGGACGGGATGTCTCGCCGGGTCGTTCGCGCGATCCGGCGAGGGAACCCAGCCGCCGGACCCACCCGTCCCTCGCGTTGACCTCCACCCGTTCCCCGTCACACAACCGGCGCGTGGCATTCCGAACGTTGGCCACGGTCGGAAGCCCATATTCGCGGGCGATGATCGCGCCGTGCGACAACATCCCACCCATTTCCACGATCAGGCCCGCGGCTAATCCGAAGAGGGGCGCCCACCCGGGGTCAATCACCGAGGCCACCAAAATGTCCCCGGCTTGAACCTGTTCCACGTCGGCCGGAGCCCGAAGCACGCGTACCGGTCCTTCCACGATTCCGCTGCTGATCGGCATTCCGGTCAGGATGCCGGCGGACTCCGAGTCTTCATCGATCCCAGGAGTCGGCTTGGTGTCCTGGCGGGATCCGCCCCAGGCCACCGTTTGTGGTGCGACGACGGTTGCATCGGCCTCCCGTTGTCGCCGCCGGCCTGCCACCAGACCTTTCCAATCCTGAGACCAACTCCCGGTTGGTCCGGCAATCAGGGCCTCCAGTTCCTCCGCGGTCAAAAAGAACAGGTCTTCTCGGGAGTCCAGAAGGCCGCGGGAGGCCAGGTGGTGGCCCAACCCCAGCAGGAGGTGGCGCACCCCGAAGAAGTAATGCATGAGGTGGTGACGGTTGGCTTCCCGGAGATCCAAGAACCGACACAAGG
>JBFFYZ010000164.1:0-5174 GCA_041568895.1 Nitrospiraceae bacterium | reverse complement strand
CTTGATCGCCAACCCCATCACGATGAAAATCAGGCCCGTGAGGACCGACTTGGAATGAAGCAGCGCGGGCAACCGGTCGGCCAGGTCGGCCATGTTCAGGGTGCCCGTGGCCGCGTAAAAATAGCCGACGCCCAACAGGTACAAGGAGGCCCCGATCGTCCCGAGAATCAGATAGCGGAACGCCGAGACAAGCCCGCGTCCTCCGGAGGAGCCGACCAGGGCATAACTGCAGAGGGAGCCCACCTCCAGAAACACGAACAGGTTGAACAGGTCTGCGGCGTACACGATCCCCACCAGCGCGGACACCAGCAGCAGGATCAGCGTATAAAAGGGAACCACTTTCTTGGACAGGTCTTGGGTCGTCGTCGCGCCGGCAAAGACCACCGAGCCCAGGGCGATTCCACCGATCACCACCCCCAGCAGCCCGCTCAGCCCGTCCACCACCCATTCGATGCCGACGGGAGGCGCCCAGCCGCTGAAGGCATAGTGGATCGGCCCGCCGTGCAGCGCCTCCAGGAACGCGGCCAGGGAGGCCAGGGTCATCCCAGCCAGCGACGCCAGCGCCAGGGGCCGGCAGAGTCCCCGATTGAGGAGCCCGATCAGGGGCATCATGACCGCGACCAGGAACGGGAAGAGAAACACCAGGGCGGGGAGGTGCGCCCTCATTGCAACCTCTGGAGGATCTCGTCCTCGTCCAAGGTTTTGTACTGCCGGTAGATGGCAATCACCAAGGCCAGGGACACCCCGAGGGTGGCCACCTGCACCACGATGGCCGTGAGCATGAGCACGTGCGGAAGGGGGTTGGCATACATCTCGGGCTGGATCGGGGCCGTGCCGGAAAACAGGATCGGCACCGTGCTCCCGGTTTTGGCCCCCATCGTGACGAAGAACAGGATGATGCTGGTCTGGACGAGATACATCCCGATCAGCTTCTTGATCAGATTGTGGTGGGTCACCATAATATAGAGCCCCCACAAGAACAGGACGATGAACGTCAGGAAATTGGGCCGGCCAGACAGCGCTTCAAGCATCGGCATCGTCCTCCTCGGGAGGCGGCGACAGGCTGTAGACGATGGAAATGGCGGTCACGGCCACATCGAGCGCCACACCGACCTGGGTCATCACGATCCCCAAGGACCGACGCGAGGGGACCTCCAGCCCGAAGACATCCACGGCGGCATAGTTCAGGAACTCCCCGCCCAGGATCAGGCACAGCCCCCCGACCCCGGCAAAGAGCAGCAGCCCCAACCCGTCCGCGTGAAACACGATCCGTTCCATGACGCTTTGTGAGACATCTACGCCGAACACCAGCACCATGAGAATCATGCTGGCCCCCAGAATGACCCCGCCCACGAACCCGCCGCCCGGGCCGTACTGCCCGAAAAAGAGGACGTACAGGCCGTACAGCTGGATCAACGGGAGCAGCGGCCGGCTGAGGGTCTGCACGATCAGGCTGTCATGCGCGTGGATCATGGCTCTCGCTTTCTTAACAGCAGGGCACAGGCGATGCCTGCGGTGAAGATCACCGTCGTTTCGATCAACGTGTCGAACGCCCGGTAGTCCATCAGGACGGAGGTGACGACGTTGGGCGTGTTGGTCTCCTGCAAGCTGTGCTGGAGGTACACCGGTGAAATGTGCAGGCTCGGGGGGGAGGTCAGGTCTCCGACCCGGGGCAGGTCGGTGGCGCTAAAAAGGAGGAGGAGGCCGAGGAGGGGAAGCCCCGCCACCGCCGCCCAGGGACTCCGAGGACTGGGTCTCGGGGTCTCCTGCGGGACCGTAACGAAGAGGCTCAGCAGAAAAAAGACCGTCGAGAGTCCCGCCCCGACCACCGCCTCGGTGAAGGCCACGTCCACGGCGCCCAGCCAGGCCCAGAGAAGGGCCAAAAAGAAACTGTAGGAACTCAGGATGAAGACCGCCCCGATCAGGTCTCGCACCAGGATGGCGCCGGCGGCCGTCATCAGCAGGAGCAGCAGCAGCGGAAGGTTGGCCCAGAGGTTCATGATTCTTCCTTGGTCCAGGGTTTGAGCCCCTCGCGCAGCGCGGCCCGCAACGTGGCATGCGAGATGACGGGGTTGAACAGGAACAGGAGCACCAGGACCACCAGGGTTTTGACCGCATTGAGGGTCAGCCCTTGATACACCGCCAACCCCGTGAGCAGGAAAAACGCCCCCAATGTATCGGTCACGCCCAGGGCATGGGCCCGCGTGTACACGTCGGGAAACCGAATCATCCCGATGGCGGCGACGACCAGGAAGAACAACCCGACCAGGACCAACGCGACGACGAGGACAGACATTTAGGAGGTGCCTCGCTGTTCCAAAAATTTCGCCACGGCCAGCGCGCCCACCAGGTTGAGCAGCGCGTAGCCGGTCGAGATGTCCACGAACATCTCCAGCCGCTCATAAATGGTGCCGATGACCACCAGCAGGATGATCGCCTTGGTGGAGATTCCGTTCACCCCCAACAGACGATCGAACACCGTGGGTCCCCGCACCACCCGGTAGAGGTACACCACGATCAGGGCGGCCAGTGCGATCAGCACGAACAGAAAAAACTCATGCATCAGCTCGACCCTTTCCGGCTGAACACCTTTTGGACCTTCCGCTCGAGGCGCTGACTGACCAGATCGGAGGCCGAATGGCCGTCCAGTGCGTGGACCACGAGCTCGCTCGTCGAAATTTCGGCCGTGACGGTTCCCGGGGTGAGGGTGATGGAGTTGCCCAACAGGACCTGGGCCACCGGGTCCCGGAGCTGAGTCCGGTACCGAATCAGTTTGGGATCGAGGGGCATGCGGGGATCCAGCACGAGTCGGGTGATGTGGAGCCCACTCAAGACAATCCGGGAAAAGAGCCAGGGCAAGTACAGGATGAACCGGATCCACGGAAAGGACGCGCGGCCCGCCTTGGGGGCGGCCGCGTGCAGCCAGGCGATGGCCAGCGAAAAGCAGGCGCCCAAGACCACATGGACCGCGTCATACTGTCCCGACAGCACGAGCCACAGCCCGAACAGCGCGGCGGCCTTCAGGAGCAGGTCCTTGAGGGCGTGGGCGGTCATGCCGGCCCTCCCCGCTCGGACGACAGGCTCTCCCACTGCCCGCCGGGTTGGTATCGGCTAAGCTCCCCCGTAGCCGGATCCCATCCGACGAGTTGGACCCACCGGTGATCGAAGAACTGCTGCAACACCTGGTGCCGCCTGATGATGCCGGAGATTCGCTGGAGCGGAGCCCGAATCACCGCCAGGAGCCGCATCGGTTCATGGAAGGGCGCCGCATTGTCCCGGATCGTCTGCAGGGGCAACCCCGTTTGCAGGTCGCTCTGGCTGCCCAGCATGAGGCCGACCCCGCCCACCACGTTGTGAATCACCTTGCTGCCGCTGCCGTAGACCCAGGGGTCCGTCGCCGAAAAAAAATACTGGAGGTTGATCCACTCCGCGACGACCAACGGCGCCGTCATGATGGTTTCCAGAAGCTTTCCGCTCTGATCGCGATCCGAATCATAGGAATGCAGGAAGGATCGCCCTTCGAGGTTGATGCCCTTGATCGCCGCCCGCGTTCCGATGATGAAGGCGGCGTTGCCCGAGAGGCCCCATTCGGGACGCACCTGGGCCCAATCGAGGCTGCGTTCCCGCACATGGCGGGCGGCCTCATCGGCACTGAGGTTCGGCGGACTGGCGGGCAGCCGCCGGCATCGCTCCAGAGAGAGCTGGGCGCCGGCCCGATCCAGGGCCGCCCGCAGGCCTTGCAGATCGGCGGCATGGGTGGCCGGGACATCCTCGACATCGTAAAAGGAGACGTGGTCCGTGGTGGTATTGTGTTTGCCGGCCAGAAACCAGGTGTCGTCCGGGATAGTCAGGCCGCGCTCCCGGAGCGCCGCCCGCACCGCCGGCCGATTGGCGAACGCCGCCAACACCCTCGCATTGGGGTCGCCGGGCTTCCCGCCGCAGGCGCCGCAGTCCAGCGCCGCGACGTAGGGATTGTTGTCGGTGGTGCTCCCGTGCCCGCAGAGGAGGACGACTCGGGCGAAATGATCCGTCAACCCCATCAATCGCAGGCCGGCCTCCAAAAAGTAGGCTTGTTCGTTGGGCGTAAATCCCCGTGCCGAGAGCCGGTCCAGCTCGTTGGCACGCTGCCGGGGATTGAGGCCTAACTCAATCCGAAGGGTCCCCACCAGAGCCTGACCCTCCTCGTTGGACAGCCCCGGCACCGGCTCCGAGTCCTGCCCCTGACCAAGCGCGGCAAGCCGCAGATGCTCGATCACGGGTCCCATCGCGGCCAGGTGACGGTAGAGGCGGTTGGAATGCCGGTCCAGAAACTCCCGCACCAACAGCCGTTCCCGATGGGCCAGGATGACTTCCGCCTCGGCCTGGGAGAGCTTCTCGACCGGGATGCGCGTGGGGGGCGAGGGCACCAGCTCATGGTGGAACCACGCCCGCAGTCGCGCATAGGACGTGCGCAGGACCGTCCTGCCCACCAGGATCAACCCGAACAGGAATCCCAGCAGGTCAATGAGCACATAGGAGACGAGGACATTGGCCTTGAGGTCGTGCAGGAGATGGTGCCCGATCTGGTGCCAACGTGACCCGGAGGCATAGTCTCGCAAGGCCCGCTCATGCTCAGTCCGCGGCAATTCCAGGACGAAATGTTTGGGTTTGATCAGGACGGGACACAGCAGGTGGTCTTCTTCACTGTCGAGCTTGTGGTAACAGATGGGCACCCCGAAAAATCCCGCGAACCCGAACGTGTCAAATTCCCCCTGGGCTTCCAGATGCCGGCGCAGGGGCTCCGACCGGACATCAATACAAAACACGGCTTGGGCCAGTGGCCGGGCCGGAGAGCCGGCGGGATCCTGAGAGGCGGCCGCGGCATTTCCCGCATAGGCCGAATTGGCGGCAGACAGCTTGTCCAACAATCTCCGCCGATACCGATCTTCATAGGCCTCCAGCCACACCGGCCCATGTTTGTCCAGGGGAAAGGCATCCAGCCATCGCAGCAGGTCACGGGCATCCTGAAAGGAGAGATTTTCCACCTGCCCGGGAGTCAGCCCCAAGAACTGCGCCAGGTGAAACAAACGCCAGGCATCTGCCCCCACCTGATGCGCCCGCTGATGCGCATGGGGATCGGGGTCCGACGCCTGCGCTTGTTCGCGGGCCTCGCCCCCGGTCTGCCTGGCTAGAAT
>JBFFYZ010000163.1:0-5183 GCA_041568895.1 Nitrospiraceae bacterium | reverse complement strand
GCCCAGCGGCTGGCGGATGCCGCAGAAGTGATCAGCACCAATCCGGTGGCGTTGCAACTGCGGTATTTGCAAACCCTGGTGCAAATCGGGGCGGAGCACAATACGACCACGATCTTCCCGATCCCGATCGATATCCTGACCCCGCTGTTCAAGAGCCAGGAGTCGAAGAAACAAGGTTAAGAGGGTTTTTTCAGCAGGGGCGGTTTAGCGAGACACTCTAGTCAAGGAGAGGCCTCCCAGTCGTCCAGGGAGGTGGGGTCGGCACGCCCACCGGCGACGGGGCCTTCAAAAGTCACACCATGAAACGTCAATTCGCGGTCATCGGGCTCGGACGGTTCGGGTATAGCGTGGCCGAAACCCTGGTCAAGAAGGGGTGCGAAGTGCTGGCCATCGACCGGGACGAAAACAAGGTGCAGGCCATCAGCGACCTCGCCACCTTCGCGGTCCAGTGCGATGCCACGGACGAGCGCGCGCTCAAGGCCGTCAGCACCCAGAACGTGGACGTGGCGGTGGTGAGCATCGGGGAAAACATCGAGGCCAGCATCCTGATCGTCCAGACGCTCAAGGAAATGGGCATCAAGTCGATTATCGCGAAAGCGGTGACGAATACTCACGGGAGAATTCTCACCAACCTGGGCGTCAATGAAGTGATCTACCCCGAGCGGGATGCGGCCATTCGGCTGGCCCACCGCTTGGTCTCCCCCAATGTCCTGGAGTACTTGGAGCTGGCGCCGGGCTACAGTATCGAGGAGGTCACCGTCCCCAACCACATGGCCGGATTGAAACTGCAGGAAACCCGAATTCGGGAACAATATTTCCTCAATGTCATTGGGATCAAAAAACAGGTCACCCGGATGGTCAAAGGCCGGATGGTAACGGACCAGGTCTTCAATTTTACCCCCTCCCTTGAGGATGTCGTGGAAAAGGGGGATGTCCTGGTCGTCATCGGCAAAGAAGAGGATTTGGATAAACTGTGCAGCTCTGAATGAGAATAATTAGACTAAAATTTATTTAAAAACAACGGCTTAGATACTTACCCCCCTTCCCAATCCTGCCCTCCTCTTGATTTTCGACGATCCAGCCTTATTTCTTCCCTCTAAGTTAATGGAGACTGTAACCTCTTGCGCCACTGACCTTTTTTGACGGATTCCCTTCCCCCCCCCACGGTCTCCGCAGCGGTCGGCTGGACAACTCGGTATTGGGGAATTCTCCAGCTTGGTTCAACCAGGGAAGGTGAATCCTTTTCTCTTGTGGCGGCTCTTACAGATATACAGGTGAAAGTCTTGAATATTAGCGATTGAGGGGAATCCCAAGTGGTTCCCGAAGGCCATAGACAGAGAGGCGCTGCTCCATTGCAATTGACTCTCAACTGACCGCATAGGCGAAACCATCATGAAGAAAGATTACGAAGAGCTGCTGTTCCCTCACGAAGAAGGCCGGGAGATTCCTACCGTGGCCACGGCCCGGGAGGCAGACGACCGGGATGACCGTGAGGCCACCGACATCCTCGAGGGGATCGAGCGGGATCAGGCGGAGACTGCGGGTGTTGACACCCAGTCCGAGCGTGAGGCCAAGCCGGAGAAGGAAGCCAAGGAAGCCTATGAAGGGTCCATGGCGCTGGAGTCGCTGTACTTCCGGTCCTTTGGATCCCGACCGCTGTTAACCCGTGAAGAAGAGATCGCTCTGGCCAAGAAAATTGACCAGGGGACGAGGGGGATTCGCACGGCCCTCAAGGAAGCAATCCGGATCGCCGGCCAGATGAAAAAAACACCGAGGCTGGAGGCAGCGGTCCAAATGTTGGACGAGATTCGGAACTTGAGCGGCTTGTCCTCGACCGCTCTGGATCGGGCGGAAGCGGGGTTTACGGCGCTCCTGGCGGAGGCGAAAGGCTCCAGCAGGGTTGCCGCTTCCCGGGTGAAGCGCCTCGGTGTGTGCCGGCGCCAGCTCCGGGACTTCCGAGCCGTGCTGGAGACCAACAAGGACGAGCTCGTCCGGTGCAACCTGCGACTCGTCGTCGACATTGCGAAACATTACAACGGCCGCGGTCTGGGGCTCTTGGACTTGGTTCAGGAAGGGAACATCGGTCTGATGAAAGCGGCCGAGCGCTACCAGTACCGTAAAGGGTTCAAGTTCAGCACCTATGCCACCTGGTGGATCCGACAGGGGATCACCCGTGCGCTCGCGGACCAGTCCCGCACCATCCGAATCCCGGTGCACCTCACCGAGGCGTCTCACCGGATTCTCCGGACGACCCGTCGCCTCGTCCAGCAGTTGGGCCGGGAGCCTCGGGTTCAGGAGGTCGGGGTGGCTCTCCGGCTGGGTTCCTCCAAGGTCCAGGAGACCATGCAGGTCTTCCAGGAGCCGGTCTCCCTGGAACGTCCGATCGGCGACGGCGAAACCTTGTTCGGAGAATTGATCGCGGACCGGCAGGCGGTGACGCCGGATTCGCACGTGCACCGCACGGAGCTGACCCGCGAGATGGATCGGATTCTCTCGACCCTGACCCCGAGGGAGCAGCTGGTGATCCGGATGCGGTTCGGGATCGGTCAGGATGAGCCCTGCACCCTCGAGCAGGTCGGACAGTGCCTCTCCGTCACCCGGGAACGCATTCGCCAGATCGAGGCCAAGGCCTTGAAGAAACTCAAGGTGCCTGAAGTCAAACAGATGTTTGCGGCCCTCAAATAAGGTCCGTTCCAATGCCTGTGAGAGCCGGGCGGGGCGGAAGCCCCGCCCGGTTTTTTTGTGCCTCCGGCTCCCCTTTTCACCCCGCCACGCGCCTCGTGACTTTGCCCGACACCCCCAGGCAGCCTTCTTGACAGGGCCCTGGGGCGAATGCTAGTCTGCCGCGTTTCTGTCGTGCCCACCCGCACGAATAAACTCCCTTGATTAACGCCACTTTCAATCGATATCGACCGTGAACAAAACTACTGTTGCACGCCGGTACGCCAGGTCCCTGTTTGGTCTGGTGGATACCTCGGCCGTCGAGGGGACCCGCACGGGACTCGCCGCGCTCAGCCGAGCCTCCCTGGAATCCACCCCCCTCAAGCACGTGTTGGCTTCTCCCGCCTTCGGGTTCGAGGAGAAAATGGCGGTCCTGTCGGCCCTCAGCAAGAAGCTGGGCTGCCCTCCGATGGTGGAGCCGTTCCTGGCCCAGCTCATTCGAAAAAACCGAATCGGCTTCCTTCCCGAAATCTCCGAAGCCTTCGCGGAAATTGCGGATGAAGCCCAGGGACGGAGGCAAGTGACCGTGGCCTCTGCCAAACCCTTGAGCAAGGCCGACCAAGAGGGGCTCCGGACCCGGTTTCGGGAGGTCTTGCGGCAGGACATTGATCTCACCTTTCACACCCAGCCCGATCTGCTCGGGGGCCTTCGCGTTCAGATCGGCAGCATGGTGTTTGACAGTACCCTGAGGGGTCGCCTGACGACGATGCAGACCCTGTTGACCAAGGAGTAAGGAATGCAGATCAAGGCTGACGAGATCAGCGCAATCATTAAAGAAAAAATCAAGGGATTCGACAAGCGCGTCGACGTCAACGAGATGGGCACCGTGATCCAGGTGGGTGACGGCATCGCCAAAATCTACGGGCTCAACGGGGCGATGGCCGGCGAGATGCTGGAGTTTCCCGGCAATCTCTACGGAATGGCCTTGAACCTCGAAGAGGACAATGTCGGGGCGGTCCTCATGGGCGAAGACACGGGCATCAAGGAAGGGGATCCGGTCAAACGTACCGGCCGCATCGCCGAGGTCCCGGTCGGGGAAGCGCTGATCGGGCGCGTGGTCAGCGCCCTCGGGCTGCCCCTCGACGGCAAAGGTCCGATCAAGAGCTCCGAAACCCCGCCGCCTCGAGGTCCGCGCGCCGGGCGTGGTGGCGCGCCAGTCCGTCCGCGAGCCCATGCAGACCGGCCTCAAGGCCATCGATGCCATGATTCCCATCGGCCGGGGCCAGCGGGAGTTGATCATCGGCGACCGCCAGACGGGTAAGACGGCCATCGCGGTGGACACGATTATCAACCAAAAAGGGCAGGATGTCTTCTGTATCTATGTCGCGATCGGCCAGAAACGCTCCACGGTCGCCCGGGTCGTCAAGACGCTGGAAGAAAACGGCGCCATGGAGTACAGCATCGTGGTGTCGGCCACGGCCAGCGACGCGGCGACGCTCCAGTTCATCGCCCCCTATGCGGGGGTGGCGATGGGGGAATATTTCCGGGACAGCCGGCGACACGCCCTCATCATCTACGACGACCTCTCCAAGCACGCGACGGCCTACCGGCAGCTCTCGCTCCTGTTACGGCGCCCCCCTGGTCGGGAGGCCTATCCCGGCGACGTGTTCTACCTGCACTCCCGTCTGCTGGAGCGGGCCGCCAAGCTCAGCACTGCGCTGGGTGGCGGCAGCCTGACCGCGCTCCCCATCATCGAGACCCAGGCCGGCGACGTATCGGCGTATATTCCCACGAACGTGATTTCCATCACGGACGGGCAGATTTACCTGGCCTCGGATCTTTTCTATTCGGGGATCCGGCCCGCGATCAACGTGGGGTTGTCGGTCTCCCGAGTCGGCGGGTCCGCCCAGATCAAGACCATGAAGCAGGTGGCCGGCAGCCTCCGGCTGGACCTGGCCCAGTATCGCGAGTTGGCCGCCTTCTCCCAGTTCGGGAGCGAGCTGGACAAGGCCACGCAGGCCCAGCTGGCCCGAGGGGCCCGCATGGTCGAGTTGCTCAAGCAGGGCCAATACAAGCCGATGGCGGTGGCGGATCAGGTGCTCTCGATCTATGCCGGGGTCAACGGGTTCTTGGACGATGTGCCCTTGGACAAGATCCGCCAATTCGAAGAAGAACTGCTCCGGTACGTGTCGGAGCACCATCCCCAGATGAAGAAAGACCTCGTCGCCAAACCGAAGCTCGACGAGGCCGTCGGGGGGCAGCTCAAGCAAATCATCACGGAGTTCAAGGGAAAGATGGGCTACGGAGCCTCTTCATAATGCTGAACGCGGAACGCTGAGTGATGAACTGAACTTCTCCTTCCAGTTCAGCGTTCATCATTATGCGTTCATCGTTATTTAGAATATGCCAAGTCTTCAGGCCCTGCGCCGCAAGATCGGCGCAGTCAAAAACACGCAGAAGATCACCAAGGCCATGAAAATGGTCGCCGCCGCCAAGCTGCGGCGGGCCCAGGATCGGATCTT
>JBFFYZ010000162.1:0-5231 GCA_041568895.1 Nitrospiraceae bacterium | reverse complement strand
GCGCAAGAACCCAGGCCGAGGCAAAATCCGTCGCCAAATCGGTCGCGACCTCCGCCCTGGTCAAAACCGCGTTGTTCGGTGAGGATGCCAATTGGGGACGGATCATGGCCGCGGTCGGACGCTCCGGGGCGCGGATCGCGCCCTCCAAGATCCGTCTCAGTTTTGACCGGGTGCCGATCGTGAAACGGGGCGTGAGTCTCGGCCCGGTCGCCGAACGGAACATCGCTCGAGTCGTGAAGCGGAAGGAATTTTCGATCAGGGTGAACCTGGGACTCGGATCAGCACGGTGGTGGATTTGGACCACCGACTTTTCCCACGAGTACGTCACGATCAACGCGTCGTATCGATCCTGACCGGTCGGACCTGACGATCCGTGCTCTCCTTGATCGCCGCTCCCCGCCCCGTACTTCCCGCCCCGTTGAATCTTTTTTATTTGCCCGCCCATGGCCTTTTTACATGCGTTTCGATGCCCTTGAACGCGAAGCGTCCCTTGCAAAGGGATTGAGATTGTGATACTTTTCCACGGTTCTGCAGGGGCTAAGGTCGACCGCCGGGACCGTCACGTGGCGCTCCCTGGACGGACCACGGCCTGGCACTATTATTCAAATCCACGTTGGCGTGATGAGCACGCCACCAAGCTTGGGAATAAGGGGAGAAAGACCTCTCGCCCGCTGAAGCCGGGACCATGTTCCGGCAAAGGTGGGCGCTCCGCAAGCGATGAAGGGAGGTGAAGTGATGGGAATGGTCACGATCAGAGAGCTGCTTGAGGCGGGGGTCCATTTCGGACATCAAACCAACCGATGGAACCCGAAGATGAAACGCTTCATCTTCGGCGAACGGAACGGCATCTACATCATTGACTTGCAGCAGACCGCCCAGCGGTTCGACGCGGCTTGCGCCTTTGCCCGGGACACCGTCGCCAACGGCGAGTACGTGCTGTTTGTCGGCACCAAGCGACAAGCGGCCGAAATCGTGGAGGAGGAAGCGAAGCGATCCAACATGTTTTTCGTCAACCAGCGGTGGCTAGGAGGGATGCTGACGAATTTCCAAACCATCCGGAAGAGCATCGACAAGCTCAAGAAATTTGAGGCGACCCTGGCCGACGGCGCGCCCCAGAAGCTGACCAAAAAAGAGATCGGCAAAATGGATAAGGAGCGAGTCAAGCTCGACAAGTATCTCAGCGGCATCAAAAACATGAACGCCCTGCCCGGGTGCGTATTCGTGCTGGACACCCGCGTGGAGCGCATCGCCGTCCAGGAAGCCAATCGATTGGAAATCCCCGTCATCGCCATCGTGGATACCAACTGCGACCCGCACGGCATCGACTATCCCATCCCCGGCAACGATGACGCGATCCGGTCCATCAAACTCATCGCTTCCCGGCTGGCCGACGCCTGCATCGAAGGCAGCCACCTGCGCGCCCAGCAGGAAGAGGGCGACAAGGCCGAGACCCTCGGTACGGCGGATCTGCAGGCCGTCAGGTCGGCCCACGCCACCCTGGAGGGAGTCCCAACGCCGTAACGCAGTGCCGAACGTAGTGTAGTCTCACCCCTATTGAACCGTCACAGTAAGGAGCGAGCGGAATGGTCGGTAACGTCAATCTGGTGAAAGAACTTCGCGAAAAAACCGGGGCCGGGATCCTGGATTGCCAAAAGGCCCTGACCGACACGGGCAACGACATTGGAAAAGCCATAGATTTTCTTCGAAAGAAGGGGCTCGCCGCGGCAGAAAAGAAAGCCGGCCGGGAAACCAAAGAAGGGCTGGTCTCGGCCTACATCCACCCCGGCAACCGGGTCGGCGTGCTGGTCGAAGTGAACTGCGAGACGGATTTCGTGGCGCGGAACGAAGAATTCCAGGCGCTGGTAAAAGACATCGCGCTTCAGATCGCCGCGGCGAAACCTCTCTTCGTCAAGCGGGACGATATTCCGGCCGAAGTCCTCGAAAAGGAACAAAGCATCTATCAGGCGCAGGCCAAGGAAATGGGCAAGCCCGAGAGCGCCTGGGCTAAGATCGCCGAGGGAAAACTGGAGAAGTTTTTCCAGGAGAGCTGTCTGCTGGAACAGGCCTTCATCAAAGATCCATCGGTCACAATTAAGGACCTCTTGACGCAAAAGATCGCCAAGATCGGAGAAAACATCGCGGTTCGTCGCTTCACACGCTACCAATTGGGACACGAATGACCCCCTGCAAATACCGCCGGATCCTCCTGAAGATCAGCGGGGAAATTCTGGCCGGGGAACAGGGTTACGGAATCGATCCCGTCGTACTGAACACCCTCGCCGACGAGATCGTGTCGGTGGCGGCCCTCGAGGTGGAGGTCGCCATCGTGATCGGCGGAGGGAACATCTTCCGCGGCATCGCGGCCAGCGCCAAGGGGATGGAGCGGGCCTCGGCGGATTACATGGGGATGCTCGCGACCATCCTGAACGCCCTGGCCCTGCAAAACGCGCTGGAAGGGAAAGGGGTCAGCACGAGGGTCCAATCGGCTATTGAAATGCGCCAGTTGGCCGAAGGCTACATCCGTCGCCGGGCCATTCGCCACCTGGAGAAAAAGCGCGTCGTGATCTTTGCCGGGGGAACCGGCAACCCCTATTTTTCGACCGACACCGCCGCCGCCCTCCGGGCCATGGAGATCGGAGCGGAAGTCATCATGAAGGGCACCAAGGTGGACGGGATCTACGAGGCCGATCCGGTCACCAATCCCACCGCCAAAAAATTCTCGGCCCTGCCCTTCCTGTCGATCCTCAACAAAAATCTCAAGGTCATGGATTCGACCGCCATCACCTTGTGCATGGACAACAACTTGCCTCTGATCGTGTTCAACCTGAAGGAAAACGGCAACCTCTTGCGCGTGGTTCAAGGGGACAAGATCGGCACGCTGGTGACGGCGGCCGGTTGAGGTCCCATCCAGGGGGACTCCACCATGCGGGACACCATCAAACAACAATCAACGCAGCAAATGGACGCCGCCCTCGAGCATTTGAAGCGGGAATTAGCCGGTCTGAGAACCGGCCGGGCTTCACTGGCCCTGTTGGACGGCATCAAAGTGGAGTATTTCGGCACCCCTACTGCCTTGAAGCAACTGGCCAACCTCAGTGTGCCGGAGCATCGGCTGATCACGGTTCAGCCCTACGACCCCACCCAGATCAAAGAAATCGAAAAAGCCCTGTTGGCCTCCACCCTGGGACTGACCCCCTCGAACGACGGAAAACTCATTCGCGTCCCTATCCCGCCTCTGACGGAGGAACGGCGGAAGGAATTGCTCAAGCTCTGCAAAAAACACGCGGAAGAAACCAAGGTGTCGCTCCGCAACATCCGCCGGGAGGGGAATGACCAACTCCGCCACCTCCACAAGGACTCCAAAATAACGGAAGACGAGCAACGCAAGGGAGAGGCGGAAATGCAGAAAGTCACCGACCAATATGTCCAAAAGGTGGACCAGCTACTCAAGAAAAAGGAGGAGGAGATCCTCGAAATCTAAGGTGGCCTGAGTGCCCGACCGGACCCAGCCAAATTCTGCAGCCGTTTCCCCATCCTCTCCACCGACCGTTGCCATTCTCGACCTGGCGGCGCTGGCCCATAATCTCGACCAGGTGCGTCGCCTGCTCGCTCCCGGGTGCGACGTCCTCGCCGTAGTCAAGGCGGATGCCTACGGGCATGGAGCCGTCACGGTTTCGCGAACCCTCGCCCAGCTCGGGATTACCTACCTCGGCGTCTCCACTCTGGCCGAAGGGATCGAGCTGCGGGAGGCCGGCCTGAAGGTGCCGGTGCTGGTGATGGGGGCCCTCCTCGCCGACCAACTGCCGGATGCCGTCGCGCACCAGCTTACCCCGGTCATCTGCGAACCACCGGCGGCCCAGCAACTCGCGACACTGGTGCAGAACCGTCCGGCACCCTATCCCGTCCACATCAAAGTGGACACCGGGATGGGGCGACTGGGGCTGACCCCCGAAGAGGTTCCGCCGATGCTGCAGTCCCCGCCCTTCAAAGGCACCCTTCGCGCAGAAGGCCTCATGACCCATCTGGCGGACGCGGACGGACAGGACCCGGCCTACACGCTCGCGCAGATCGCCCGCTTTCGGTCATTGCAGGCCCAGATCAACGCCGCAGGCGTCGCCGTTCCCCTCGTGCATGCCGCCAACAGCGCGGCCATTCTCCGGTATCCGGACTCGCACGGTACCGCCGTTCGTCCGGGACTCATGCTGTACGGCTATCACACCACCCCGGTTGGCCCCACCGCCATTCCCTTGCAGCCGGTGCTCTCCCTCCGCACCCGGGTGGTTCAGGTCAAAGCCGTGGCGCCGGGCCAAAGCGTGGGTTATAACCGCGCCTGGATCGCGTCCCGGCCCTCCCGGATCGCCGTGCTGCCGATCGGATACGGCGACGGGTACAACCGGTCCCTGTCCAACCGGGGGGCGGTCCTGCTCCACGGAATTCGCGCGCCGATCGTCGGTCGGGTCTGCATGGACCTGACCATGGTCGACGTCACGGAGATTCCCTCCGTCCAGACCGGCGATGAGGCGGTCGTGATCGGCCGGCAGGGCTCCCAGCAGATTTCCGCCCAGGACCTGGCCGCCTGGCAGGACACCATTCCCTACGAGGTCCTGTGCGCTCTGGGGAAAGGCATTCCCCGCCTCTACACCCCGCCCCCACTGCCTGATTGACCGTTTTTTGTTTGCTCTGGGAATTGTTGCCCTATAATGGGCCCCCAGGACACACCATCAGGTAGGGCAAAAACCTTACATGTTGACCGCCGTCTATTCGCTCAGAAACACCGTGCTGGGCTATGTCCTGGTCGTCCAGGAATTTGCCGCCTTGTGCTGGCACACCCTGGCCGCCCTGGCGCGCCCGCCCTGGTACGTGCGTGACATCCTGTTGCAAATAGACCGGATCGGGGTCGGGTCGCTGTTTATCGTGGTCCTGACCGGCCTGTTTACCGGTATGGTGCTGGCCCTGCAAGGGGCCGCCCAGCTCGAACCCTACGGCGCCGGCATGTACGTGTCCCGCCTGATCAGCACCTCCGTGGTGCGGGAACTGGGCCCCGTGCTGGCGGCCTTGATGATCGCCGGCCGGGTCGGAACCGGGATCGCGTCGGAGATCGCCTCGATGCAGGTGACGGAGCAAATCGATGCCCTTCGGGCGGAGGGGACGGATCCGATTCAAAAGCTGGCGACCACCAGGCTGGTGGCCTGTGTGCTGATGATCCCGGTCCTGACCATCCTCGCCAACGG
>JBFFYZ010000161.1:0-5259 GCA_041568895.1 Nitrospiraceae bacterium | reverse complement strand
ACCGCGAGGTCCACGCTCCGCACCGCTACGTGTTTCTTGTAGCGCTTCCCAAACCCCTTTACCTGAACGACCGTTTCCAAATGGTTAGCCCTGACCATGTTTTTCTTTTTTCGCCTTAAATTCCTTTTTTCCCTACTCCGTCAGTGGGGGAGGCTTACTCCCAGGCAGACGGTGAGGTTGTCACTCACTGCGCGCGTCCAGCGAGCACTTTCCGAAGTGCGCGATGCGCGAGCAAAGGGACAACCTCACCGGTCTGCGCCACATCTTTGTCCCTCACCACTCCTCACCCTCACCACCGCGGCCTCACCCACGGCGCCTCCTCCTTCCAGCGGATCACCGCATCCGCCGGCAGTCCCGGCGTCAGGCGGTGGTCCGGATTCTCCGCAAGATACAACTTCACCGCGTAGATCAGCTTCACCCGCTCGTCCGGCGTTTGCACTTCTTTCGGTGTAAACTCTGCGCGGGAGGCGATGTACCGCACGGTCGCCTCAAACGGATGCGCGGGAAAGGCATCGATATAGATCCGGGCCGGGAGCCCCAGGCGTAGTTGACCGATCTGGATCTCCGGCACGTAGACTTTGAGGTAGAGGTGATCCAGGTCCACCAGCTCATACAAGGGTTCACCGGGGGACACCACCTCTCCGACATCGGCCATGCGGGTGGCGATGGTTCCGCTGGTGGGGGCTACGATCGTGAGGTCCGCCAGTACGCTCTTGGCTTCCTCGAGGGCGGCCTCCGCCTGGTCCCGCTGTCGTTCCCAGGCCGCCACCTCCTGCTCTTTCGCGCGAATCCGCTTCCATCCCAATTCCGCCTGCGCCAGTTGATGGGTGGCCTGGGAGAGTTTGGACCGCGCAGCGACAATCTCTTTCTTCGCCACCTCCCATCGCAGCTCCGCCTGATCCACTTGCTGGCGGGATGCATTGTCGTGGGCTGCCAGCTTCCGGTACCGTTCCGCGTCGCTCCGGGCCTCTTTCTCGACCGCGACGGCCTTGTCCCCCTCGGCGCGGGCATGTTTCACCTCCTGGTCGGCCCGCTCGATCGCGAGCGGGACATCCAGGTTCAGGATCGCCAGCTCCATATGGGCGCCCTGGGCTTGGGCATCAAGCGCGGCCCAGGCATGTTCCGCCTGCGCGACCCGGGTTCGTGTTTGGACGTCGTCCAGCCGGACCATCACTTGGCCCTTGGTCACGCTGTCTCCTTCCCGGACCAGAATGTCCTGGACCCGCCCCGAGAATTTGCTCGCCACCGTGATCCGATCCCCTTCGATGCGGCCGTTCGCTTGGATCAACCCGTCCGGAAGGTGGCGGTTTCCTTCCCACCGGTCAAAGGCGACATAGCCCAGAGCCAAGAGGATCGCCGCCAGGGCGACAGCCAGGATACGTTTTTTGATGGGGGACATGTCGTCTTCCTTTTCTCCTGCCGGCCGACGGAGAAGGTGAGGTCAGGTCTACCGGATCTCACCCAGGAGGCTCGTTCTGACCCGATTAAGAAAGAGGTGCAGATTGTATGCCGCCGGAAGGGATGCCCGAACGTCTCCCGAGCAGGCATCCGGGCAGCCCAGCGGCTGATTGAGTAGTTTGTATTATAAGGGAAGGGGGAGCCCTGCTACAGTCGGTTTCGGCGGGGTGGGGCGGAAGGCTACAACCAGGAGCGGGAGGGCGTCCGCCGAGGGCCGGGCCGGCGGGCGTACCACTGCTCCATCACGTAGCCTTCGGGCGGACGATAGGCGGCCAGGCGCTCGCCCACCTTCCGGACATCAGTCGCGCCGGAAATCAGTAGCGTTGCAGCTCGACGGTGGGGATGATCTGGGACGTTCCCCCTCCGCTCAGGCTGAACCGGTGCTCGTTCATGGACTCGTTGGCGTAGAGCCGGCCCTTGGGCGCTTCAATCTGAATGTTGAGGGTCGACTCCTTGTTCGGCTGGATGGTCACGTCGTATTCCTTCGGAGCACCGATCTGCGGGTGCCAGACCACCAGCCGATAGGTTCCGGGCGGGATATCTGGGATCCGAAATCCGCCCGTCTCTTTGGTCACATCGTAGTAGGGGTTCTCCACCACGAAGGCCCAGCTTTCCATGTAAGCGTGGAAGCCGCACTGCATGACGAAGACCCGGCGGCCTTTGGTCATGCGGACCTCCTGCTCGATGGGCTCCCCGGGAAAATGCTTCTTATAATTGGGATTTTCGGCGGATTCACGGGAATGGCGCGGATTGATCGGCAGGGGCCGGTTGAACAGCACGCGCGGCCCCAAGTGGGAGGTTTCGTAGGCCTGGATGTCGTGCATGGCCGGGTCCAGGTTCACCACTTCCACCGGAGACCGGTCCCGAACGACCGTGGTGAACGGATTGAACGTGCAATCGACCGCCTCGATCCGGGGCTTCTTGAAATGGAAGGGCTTCCCCTTTTCGATCCCCTCGATGGCCACCACGACGTCCTGAAAAGCCCCGTTCGGCCCGACGTTAAAGGCCTGCAACAGGCGCCATCCGTTCCCATCGGAAATCCGTCCGCAATAGATCGGGTCCGGGAAGGTCACCAAACTGTAGCCCTTGGCTCGGGGCACGTCCCCCACGAGGGTGACCGTCCCGGTCAGGGTGCCCCCGTTGATCACCGGAACCTCTTCGTAGGATTCGGCGGCCACCGGCATCGATGGGGCGAGGATAAAACATCCCATCATGAGAACCACCGCGTAAACGGGATATCGGCTACGGCTTGCCATAGGGCAGTTCATCTCACCTCCTTAAAAAAGCGGAGGCAGCGCCGGGACGTTGTCCCCGACGCTGCCTCCTGATACGACGGCTATACCATAGCCGTTATTTTACCGCAGTCGGCACCGCCTGGCCAATCCCCGGTTGGGTCTCGGCCTTCTTGGTCCCCGGCACGGCTCCGGTCAGCGGGAGGACCCGCTGATCGCCGATCGGCAGGACCCGGAAGTACCCCCACTGCCCGGATTGCGAATAGGGCAGCCGCTGGTTGCTCCAGACATAGTCCCCTGGAAGGGCGTACTGCCCGCCGGCCGAGTCGATGAACACGTCCAGCACCTCGGAACCGGAGAACTCCACCACGCTGATCTGGTCCGCACCCGGCATGAACGGCTCGATCGGCCACTCGTGCTTCTCGACGCTGAACATGCCGTTCTGCTCGTTGCTGGCGCCAAACACGTGGATCCGAACCGGATCCCCGGCGTGCGACTGGATCAGCGGTGTCGCGGGATCTTCCGGTTTGTCTGTCACGCAGGGCTGGAACATCCGGCCCAGTTCGCAGCCCAGGTTCTCCCGGTACCGGTAGGGCTCCGACCGGTAGTTCACCCCGGTCAACCCGGCCACGTTCTGGACATAGGGCATGAAACTGGTGCCGATGATATTGTCCTCGTCCTGGAAGAACAGCGCCATGTCCCGGTAGCTGCCCCGGTGCTCATTGCCCGGGATCGTCCGGTCCACGATGACGTCCGCCACCCAGCTGTTCTTCTTCGAGAGGTCCGCCCCGGTCTTGGGATCCCGGTATTGGGACCCCTTCGGGCCCACGATGATGGCTCCGAACAGCCCGTTGCGCGGGTTCAGCATCGGATTTCCCCAGTCCCAGACGAGGGTGGAGATTTCCCCGATGAAGGGATCCGCGTAATAGGTATAGGTGCGGCTCTCCCCCGGCGCGACGGTCTGGTCGCCCGGGTTGTTCCCGACGTTCGCCCCCATGGAATCCTTCGGATTGAAGGCCAGGGCGATCGCCGAGAAGGACGCCTTGCTGTCCTTCAGCTTGTTCTTCAGATTGATCTTGATGCAGTCACCCACGCTCGCCCGAAGGGTCAGCGGCATCGGCTGCATCCCTTCCGCTACCCTGGAAACGTCCTCTTCGAGAGCGTAGATCTTCGCCTGTGGGTTCGAAACCAGGATCTTCCGCTCGAAGTCCACCTCGATGGCATCGGGCGCCTTCGGGTTGAACTTCATGGACGGATGATCCAAGGCCACCACGTTGAAGGTCTTCACCGGCGCGTCGGCCGGGCAGACCGGCAGCGGCTTGGGAATCTCGTTCCGTCCCGAATAGCCGGCCGGCAGTTTCTGGAGGTCCGGCACTTCCTTGTCCAGCACCCGGACAATGCCCCACCCGCCTTCCGACAGCTTGGATGACCGGCCGTTGAAGTGGATGTAGTCGCCCGGCTGCAGCCGCGGCCCGCCGGCCTTCGGCACCACCAGGTCGTAGCGCTCGGCGATGCCCACGTGGATGGAGTTCTTCCGGTTCGCATCCCCCGCATACCGCTCGGTCAGGAACGTGTGGCCGGACAGGGTCCAGACCATCGTCTCGTTCATGAGCGTGTGCAGGAGCCGGAAGACCATCGTGTCCCCGACGTACGCCCGCAGCAGCGGGGTGTCCGGATCGCCGTGCACCACGCTGCTGAAGATCTGCGACGCGTCCGGATTGCTCTTCAACCGCTGAGCCACCGGTTCCGCCCGGAAATTCAGGCCGCTGCCGGTGGTATGGGTCCCGCCGTTCAGGAACGGCATCGGCGTCATGTAGATCTTTTCGGGCATCATGAACGACACGGTCTTGCCCGCCTCCAGGGCCACCTCCACCGGCTGCCCCGGCGGATTGCCCGCCGTCACGATGTTCACGGTGTGCGGCACCGTGTCGTGCACCTGCACCATCAGTTCCCGGAAGCTCCCGTTCACGCCGTACCCGACCGGCTCGACCGTGCGGATGTCCGCGATGGGGCCGCTCCACACCAACTTGCCGGTCTTCGGATCATGGTAGGTGGAGCCGACCGGCTCCACGATCAGGGTCCCGAACCCGCCATGCGGCCACGTGGTGGCGCCGAAGGCGTGGTCGTGCCAGAACACCGTCCCGACGTCCGAATCCGCCCAGAGCCGAGACCGAACAAATTCAACCGTCACGATGTCCTTCGCCGGGTGGTCATACTTCAATGGCTTGTAGAGGGTGATGTCGTTGCCCTTGATGGCCTTGATCCGGCCGACCTCCGTGCAACTCATCTCTCGTTTGACCGCCGTCGACGTGTCCTTCCCGGGCTGCAGGCAATCGGCCCCCACCATGAGCTCGGTGTCCACGTGGTACTGTTTGGCGTTCGTCACGGCGATCGTCGTCTGGCCCTTCTTAGCCGACTTGGTCAGCACCGCGTTCATCGGCACCGGCAGGCCCTTCTTGTTCTTCTTCTCCAGCATCGTGAACGGGCGGACCGACTGTTCGTAGGAGAAGCCGGTGATCACGCCGTCCGACGCCTGGTTGTCGAACTGCAGGAAGTGGGGATGGATGTT
>JBFFYZ010000160.1:0-5279 GCA_041568895.1 Nitrospiraceae bacterium | reverse complement strand
TTGTGGCGGAGCGCCTGGATGAGGTCAACCGGATGGATGGTAGGGGGCATGAAACTTGGTTCCTTTGGCCACGGCAACCAGGCCGGACTCGGTGAGGGTGAAGCGCTGGCGATCGGCGTCCTTGTCGTAGCCGATTTCAGTGTTGGGCGGAATGACGACGTCCTTGTCGATGATGGCGCGCCGGATGCGCGCCCGCTCGCCCACGACCACGTTTTCCATCAGGATCGAATCGCGGACGTCGGCATAGTCTTGAATGAGCACGTTGGGGGACAACACGGAATTTTGGATACGGCCGCCCGAGATGATGCAGCCGCCGCACACAATGGAATCGAGCGCGACCCCCATCCGCCCGCCATCAAAGTCCTGGGCGAAGACGAACTTGGCCGGGGGAAACTGCCCTTGATAGGTCCGGATGGGCCACAGGGGGTCGTACAGATTGAACAACGGGTCCACGGACACGAGGTCTAGGTTGGCTTCCCAGTAGGCATCCAGGGTCCCGATGTCCCGCCAATACTTCACCGCCTTCTTGTTCTCGTCCCTGAAATTGAACGCATAGACCCGGCTCTGGTCGATCATGCCGGGAACGATGTCCCGGCCAAAGTCGTGGGAAGTTTTCTGTTGGGCGTCCCGGCTCAGCTGTTCCCGGAGGATCTCGGTCCGAAAGAGATAAATCCCCATGGAGACGAAGGCCTGGGTGGGATCGTTCGGCAGGGGAGTCGGGTGCGCCGGTTTCTCGTCGAACCGGAGGATCCGGCCCTCCTCGTTCACGCCCAGGACCCCGAATCGCCGCGCCTCCTCGACCGGCGCTTCGATGGCCCCCACCACGGCGTCCGCCCCGGTCTCCAGGAGAAACTGAAACATCTCCTTATAATTCATCTTGTAGATGTGGTCGCCGCCCAGCACGAGCACGTAGGGGGGCTGCTCGTTGTCTACCAGGAAAAAATTCTGGTGGACCGCGTCGGCGGTCCCCTTGTACCAGTCCTCGCCGATGCGCTGTTGAGGGGATATCGACGCGATGAACTCGCCGACTTCCTGGTTGAAGATATTCCAGCCGGCCCGAATATGGCGGTCCAGGGAATAGGACTTGTACTGAATCAGAACCGCAATTCTTCTCAGTCCGGAATTGAGGCAATTGCTCAGGGTAAAGTCGATGATCCGATATTTGCCCCCGAACGGGACCGCCGGCTTGGCCCGATGGTCGGTAAGGGGCGCCAGCCGCTCCCCTTTTCCGCCGGCCAGAACCATGGCAAGAACGTCGCGCATAATGGGGGAATTGTAACAGGGCGACTATCAAATGAAAAGAACCGATCGGAGTTGACGCTTCGACGGCGCCTGTGGCGCCGCTCAGCGTCAATCCTGAGCAAGCCCCACCCACCCATCGAGGGGCTCAGGGCGCCCTGAGTCAGCCGAAGGGCGAAGGGGAGGGTAGTCGAAGGATTGACAGAGTGCACGGAGGCGAGGATACTACCCGCATTTGGCGCCCGCCAATGCCCGTGTCGGGCACGCATTGGGGCAAGGTTGCGCCAGCCGGTGCCCGTGAACCGTGTCCAATTCTCGTCCTAAGGGAGGCTCCCTTGCCGAAGGCTTCGTCCAAACGTGCGTCCGAGAAAAAATCCCGGCCGACCGGGTCCGCCCAGAATGAGACCTTGTTGCGGAATGTGCTGTGGCGGCTGGATCGGCTCGAGCGTCAGGTGCGGACGCTGTCCGAACTGGTACGGGATCATGCGGAGGACGCCGATCGGCTGGTCAAGATCGTGGCCGAGGACCGGGAAGTCCTGAGACGGGAACTCCTTCAGGAACACCGCCAGAAAATGCGTGTACGCAAGCGTGTCCGCGTCGGCGCCACGCTCCGCCTTCCCCGCTAGCAGGACGACGGGCCTACCCGCTCCCTGATTGACACTCCTGTGGTAGGGCCCTAATATTTCTTTGCACATCAGTCAGCGTGACTGCCGTCTGCGGGTCCTGCCCGGACTCGCGGCCCGGGGCAGTGAAGGGTGAGGGGTCTCCAACATCGTGGCGGACAACAGCGTCCAGATACGGGAGGTCGTGAAATTCCACGGCGCAACCCTGGCCGTGGACCGGTTGTCCCTGGAAATCCGGCGCGGGGAATTTTTCTCGATTCTAGGACCCAGCGGCGCGGGGAAGACCACGGTGTTGCGGCTCCTGGCCGGCTTTGAGCATCCCGACCGGGGCGATATCTGGATCGAAGGCCAGTCCATGCAGGGGGTGCCTCCCAATCTCCGTCCCGTCAACCTCGTGTTTCAGTCCTACGCCCTGTTCCCGCACCTGACGGTGTTCGGCAACATCGCGTTTGGGTTGGAAATGCAGCGGGTCTTCAAGGCCGAGATCGCCGCACGGGTGCAGTCCGCGCTGGAAATGGTCAAGCTCACGGGGAAGGAGCGCCGATACCCTTCCCACTTGTCGGGAGGAGAGCAGCAGCGGGTGGCGTTGGCCCGCGCGCTGGTGAACCGCCCGGCGGTCGTGCTGCTGGATGAGCCACTGGGCGCCCTCGACCAGCAGCTTCGCCAGGAGATGCAGGTGGAGTTGAAAACGATTCAGGAACAGGTCGGGATCACCTTCATCTATGTCACGCACCATCAGGAAGAGGCCCTGACCATGTCGGACCGGCTGGCCGTGATGGACCACGGACGTCTCCTCCAGGTCGGCAGTCCCCAGGACATCTATGAGGCGCCGGCCTCGGTGTTTGTCGCCGACTTCATCGGCGTCTCCAACCGGTTGACGGGAACCATTGACCGTCTGGACGGGGCCGCCTGCACGGTCACGGTCCCCGACCTTCCGCCGGTGCGGGTCCGGACGCCGCCCCATCTCCGGGCGGGGAGCCAGGTGACCCTGCTGCTGCGGGCCGAGCGTCTGGAACTGTCCCAGGACGGCTCCCGGTCCGAACGTGAGAACGCCGCGCCGGGCAGGGTGTTGAAAAGTCTGTATAATGGCGGCGACATGGAATATCGGGTTCGCCTCACCGAGCGTCACACGTGGAGGGTTCGGGTTCCGAACCGGGGGGCCGGCCAGAAGCGATTTCTCCCGGGTGAGGCGGTATTCGTTCGCTGGCTTGCGGACGAGGGGGTCGTCCTGCCGGAGTGAGCGTCACGTCTATCCCGATCTCTCACCAGGTTCAGAATCCGGCCCACCGGCGGTCCGGGTGGCTGCTGGCCCCGGCGGCGCTGTGGATGGGAGCCTTTTTCTTTCTCCCCCTTCTGGTCGTGCTGGCCATCAGCTTCGCCTCCCGGGGAACCTATGGGGGCGTGGAATGGACGTTCAGCCTGGCCAATTACCTCAACCTGGTCGATCCGCTCTATCTCAAAATTTTCCTCCGATCACTGGTCCTCGCCTCCCTGGCTACCGTCTTCTGCCTCCTTCTCGGGTTTCCGCTGGCCTATCACATGGCCCGGCTTCCGGCCCGCTGGCAGTGGGCCTGGATCGTGCTCATCATGATCCCGTTCTGGACCAATTTCCTGGTCCGGACCTACGCCTGGATGTTTATCCTCCGGACCGAAGGCCTGATGAACCAGGCCCTGATGTCCATGGGCCTGATCGACAGCCCCATTGAGATCCTCTACACGGAGGGCGCGGTCTTGATCGGCTTGGTGTACGGGTATCTGCCCTTCATGGTCCTGCCGCTCTATGCGGCCCTGGCCCGGCTGGACTATTCCGTCGTCGAAGCGGCCTGGGACCTCTATGCAACGGCCTGGGCGAGGTTCTGGCGGGTGATCCTGCCCTTGGCCAAACCGGGGGTCATTGCCGGCTGCCTGCTGGTCTTCATTCCCTCCCTCGGGGCCTTCATTACGCCCGATATCCTGGGAGGGGGAAAAACCATGATGGTGGGGAACCTGATTCAGCACGAATACCTGGTCGTGCGGGACTGGCCCTTTGGGTCGGCGATCTCCTTTGTGCTCATGGGCGCGGTGCTGCTGTCGGCAGTCCTGTATCTCAAGATGGGACGTGACGGGGCCGAGTGGTAAGTTTGGGGGCATCCCCGCGATGGTTATTCGCGTACGGGGGAGGAGGGTGTGAGGAAGGTGCAAGTCATGAGTGACCGGCGGACCTGGCTGTTGAGCGCCAGCCTGGCGAACCTGGTATTTCTCTACCTCCCCATTGCGGTGCTAGTGGTGTTTTCGTTCAATGACTCCCGGCTGTCGGCCCGCTGGGAGGGATTTACCCTGCAATGGTACCGGGCGCTGGCCACGGATGACACCCTGATGGCGGCCGTCCACAACAGCCTGCTGGTCGCCGGGATCTCGACGGTCATCGCAACCCTCTTGGGCGTCGGGGCGGCGGTGGGGCTGGAGCGGATTCCCCCCTGGGGACGGCGGCTGGTGGAGGGCGCGGTGGTGCTGCCGCTGGTAGTCCCGGAGATCATGATGGGGGTGGCCCTGATGCTTTTCTTCGTGCTCGCTCAGGTGCCGCTGAGCCTTACGACGGTGACCATCGGCCATGCCGCCCTGAACCTTCCGGTCGTCGCCGTCATCGTGCGCGCCCGCTTGCGGAAGCTGGACCCGAAGCTGGAGGAGGCGGCCAGGGACCTGGGAGCCACGGCTTGGCAGGCGTTCCGCCGCGTCACCCTCCCGCTCCTCTGGCCGGCCATCCTCGGCGCGGTCCTGTTGTCGTTGACGCTTTCCCTGGACGACTTCATCGTAACTTTCTTTACCGCCGGCCCGGGGTCCACGACGCTCCCGCTCAAGGTCTATTCCATGGTCAAAACCGGGGTCTCTCCGGTGATCAATGCGCTGTCCGCCGTCCTGGTGCTGATTTCCATGGTCCTGATCGCCCTGTCCTTGGCCCTTCAGCGGAAAGCGGACTGACATGAGAACCAACATGGGATGGTGGCGCGTGCATCGGGTGGGTCTCGGCAGGCTGGTGGTGGCGTGCCTGCTGGTCCTGGTCGCCTGCAATCCCGGGTCGGACCGGGATCCCAAGAAGAACCCGCCGAGCGATACCCAGTCCGCCCGCCAGGAGCCTATCATCCTGCATTATTTTACCTGGTCCGATTATGTCGAGCCGAGCCTGCTGGAGCCGTTCGAACGGCAATACGGCGTGAAGGTGGTGGTGGACACCTTCGGCAGCAACGAAGAGCTGCTGGCCAAGCTCCAAAGCGGCGCCACCGGCTACGACGTCGCCGTCCCCTCCGATTTTATGGTCGCCATCATGGCCCGGGAGGGGCTCCTGGCCGAGTTGGATCTGGAAAAGATCCCCAACGTGCGATTCTTGACGGACCGCCTGCAGCGGCTGCCGGTGGACCCCGAGCACCGCTATTCGATTCC
>JBFFYZ010000159.1:0-5284 GCA_041568895.1 Nitrospiraceae bacterium | reverse complement strand
GATCAGCAACAGAGACAGGAGAATAAAAATCAAAGTTCGCGAACGTCGGGTCACTCCTCCTCCAATTAGTTTTCCACACGAGAGCCAACGCTATCTTACCCAATGGCAGGGGGGGAAATCCAGGAACGACACCGCGGGGTTGGTTGTTAACCCGCCCTCATGGGTCCTACTCCCATTCGAAGCCCAGCCCGAAGATAAAGGCCTCGTCCGTAGTCTTTCGCCCCGTAGCCGGCTCGGTATTCAGCCGAAAGTCGTATTCGAGATTGACATAGAGGTGTTTGTTCAACGAAATCCGGATCCCCTGATCCGCCAGGATTCGGACGGCTCGCCGCCCGCCGAAATCCCGGAACCCCTCGTGCTTATGGAACACGCGGACGCGCTCCGAGAGCGCCTGGAATTCCATCTGAATTCCCCACTGGGCGGTCGCCGTCCTGGTGGTCGGGCCCGCGCGAAAATCCTCGTTGACATACCCGGCACCCACCTCCGCGGCCAGCGTGAGGCGGGCGGTATCCACGAACTGGTAGCCGACCCCGCTGCCATAGGTGGTCCGCAGTTGCAGATTCTGAAAGCTGTCCTTTTCCAACAGGGTCCGGCCCTTCAAAAAGACCTTCCTGCTCAGAAAGTAGTCGTACCGGACGTTCGCGAGGGAGTTCTGGGCCGTCACCTCGCCGTCGGCTTCCCCGTAATTGTATTTGGCTTCCAGATTGAGGCGGTGCCGATGGTACCGGACCATCCAGCGGGTCGAGGCATTGACGGCCTCTGTCTGGGTGTTGCCGCGCGTGCTGTTTCCGCCGATATTCACGGTGCCCTTGTAGCGGAACGTAGGCGGAGGGTTGATCGCCTCCACCTCGGAGAGCCGCATGGCGCCCGGCGTGCCTACTTCCGTCACCGTGATCCGTCGTTCTTCTTCCTCCAGGACCGGCCCCTCCTTCTCCGGCAACTGGATAACCATGGGCTGGTCGGTCTTGAGGCTCTCCACCTGGGACCAGTCGATTTTGATTTCCCCACCATAGTCCGTCGTCACCTTCAGGATTCCGCCGTCCATTTTGACTACCTTCCCGGTCAATCGGTCTCCGTTCCGCAGGCGCACCTCATCCGCCCCGGCCGGGATACTCCAGGCCAGACAGTAGAGCAGAAAAAGAATGGCACTCAGAGTTCTGCGTGACAACGCTTGACACTCCTGACTCGCGCCGCTGGTCGGGACGCCAAAAAAGATCACACGCTAACGGATGGGTTTTCCCGGAGTCAAGCGCCACGTGAAAAATTCCGCCGTCCGGTCCCGGGTCGGGCGCGCGATCTACCACTTGACAGGATTCGGCTCAACAGACTACAAGGCATCAGAGCGGCGTCCAGTGCCGCCTCCGCATTTCAATCGGGAATTCCGTTATGGCCGACTTTTATCAGACCGGCGCCATTACCACCCTGCATCGGTTGGGCCAACCCAACCTGGAACGGCTCGAGCAGGAATTGGCCGAACATGCCCAGAGTTATCCCATCGCCCTCGTCTTGCCCTCGCTGTATTCGGAATTGGAAGGCCCCGCGATGGGCGGGATCATGGAGCACCTCAAGCAGGTCACCTACCTCAAGGAAATCGTGGTGGCCCTGGGGAAAGCCTCCGCGCTGGAGTTTCGCCGCGCCAAGGAATACTTCAAGGTGCTCCCTCAGGATGTCCGGTTGGTGTGGGTGGATGGTCCGAGGATTCAGGAAATTTTAAAACTGCTCACCAACCGGTTCATCGACGTCGGCCTGCCCGGCAAAGGCCAATCCTGTTGGATTGCGTTCGGCTACGTGCTCGCCCGGAAACGGAGCAAGGTCATTGCCCTCCATGACTGCGACATTCTCAGCTACAACCGGGAGTACCTGGCTCGGCTGTGCTATCCGGTCGTCAATCCAGAGCTCAATTACGAGTTTTGCAAGGGCTACTACGCACGCGTGACCGATCGGCTGCACGGAAGGGTCACCCGACTGTTCATTACTCCCTTGATTCGCAGCCTCATCCGCTTGGTCGGGCACAATCCGATGCTGACCTTTTTGGATAGTTTCCGGTATCCCCTGGCCGGAGAATTCGCCATGGTCAATGACCTGGCTTGGACGAACCGGATTCCCGGCGATTGGGGGCTGGAGGTCGGCGTGCTGGCGGAGGTGTACCGAAACTGCGCCTTGCGTCGCGTCTGCCAGGTGGACCTGACCGACAGCTATGAGCACAAGCACCAGGCGCTGTCCGCGGACGACCCGGAGGGCGGCCTGTTGAAGATGTGCGTGGACATCTCCAAGTCGGTCTTCAGGCAACTGGCAAGCGACGGGGTGATTCTGTCCGAAGGGCTTCTGAAAACCCTCCGGGCCACTTACCTGCAGATCGCCCAGGAGGCGATCAAAAAGTATGAGGACGCAGCTTCCATTAACAGCCTGAAATTCGACCGCCACGAAGAGCGTGTCGCGGTGGAGGCGTTTCTCAAGGGCATCAGCCTGGCCTCGGAAGTTTTTCTGAAAGATCCGCTTGGCGTACCGATGATCTCGAACTGGAGCCGGGTCACGGCGGCGGTGCCGGATATCTTCGACCGCCTGATTTCGGCGGTGGAATCCGACCACGAATGGACTCCAAGCGGGGACCAGTAGCCGATACCGGGCCTCACCGATTCTTCCACGACGCGGCCGGTCCCCGCGCCGATCCTCTGACCTGCGTTCCGAAAAGCACCCTGCTTCTCTCTTCTCCCTACCCACCCGCACCGATTGGGATCATCGAGCGACATGAGTGATTCAGAGGCCTCTTCCTCTGCGGCTCCCCCGCCGGCTCCCACCCGGGTCCGCTGGGTCATCCTTGCGCTGCTGTTTGCCATCAGCGTCGTCACCTACATCGACCGGGTCAACATTTCCGTGACCGCCCGGCATATGATGCCGGCCCTCGGTCTGACCGAGCTCCAGATGGGGCAGGTGTTCTCCGCGTTCGTGCTGGGCTACGCCCTCTGTCAAATTCCGGGCGGCTGGCTCGGGGATCGCTGGGGCGCCCGACGGGTCCTGGCGCTGGCCGTCGTCTGGTGGTCGATCTTTACGGCACTTACCGCCCTGGCCCCTACCCTTCGGATCGCGGATCTTCTGGGCATTCTGGGCGCCCTGATTCTGGTCCGGTTCCTGATCGGTGTGGGGGAAGCGGCGGCGCTCCCCAATTTCAACCGCACCGTGGCCAATTGGCTGGGGCCCACCGAGCGGGGCCTGGGGATCGGGATCGCCATCGGGGGCATCGGAATCGGTGCGGCCCTGACCCCGCCGGTGACGGCCTGGCTCATGGTGAACTACGGGTGGCAGACCGCCTTCTACGCCTCGGCAGCCTTGGGGCTCGTGATCGCCGCCCTGTGGTACGGATATGCCTCGGACCGACCCGCCGATCATCCTCAGGTCAACGCCGCGGAACTGGCCCGCATCGAGCCGACCGGCCCGGCCCCTCAACACGAGACTCTTGTCAAGACACCTTGGCTGGCATTTGCCCGGACGCCGACCGTCTGGTGGCTCACGCTCAGTTACAGCTGCTTGGGGTACGTGGCCTACGTGTACCTGTCGTGGTTCTATCTGTACCTGGTCAATGTGCGCGGGTTCGGAGAGCTTCGGGGAGCCGTCTTTGCCATGGCGCCCTTTCTGGCGATCACCCTCTTTTGTCCGGTCGGGGGATGGGTGACGGACCGGTTGAGAGCCGCCTACGGGGTGAATCGTGGACGGGCCTGGGCGGGGGCAGCCGGCATGGCGCTCTCCTCGCTGTCCATTGTCGCCGGTGCCGTGACGGAGAGCCCGTATCTGGCCATCGCCTGGCTCTCGCTCGGAGCCGGCTGGCTGTATTTCACCGTCGGGGCCTACTGGTCCTCCACCACGGATCTGGCGAAGCCCCACGCCGGCACCCTCTCCGGACTCATGAACACCGGGGCGAACCTCGGCGGGACCCTCTCCCCTACGATCACCCCCTGGCTGGCTCACCACCTGGGGTGGCCGGTCGCCCTGGGAGCCGCGGCCGTGGTGGCTCTGGTCGGCAGCCTGCTCTGGTTGGGGATCAAGCCGGAAGAAGGTTTGCGCACGGAATGACCGGCCCGTGGCCCGCCTTAGCTCCCCTTGCGATTTGTTCAAGGCATTGCTAGAGTCCCCGCATGGCACCCAAGATGAAATTTCAAAAACAAGACCCGCGGGTGATCATCTCCACCAAGTTCGGAGAGATGGAAATCAGGTTTTATCCCGATGATGCCCCCCGGCACGTGGAAAATTTTCTGGCGTTGGCCAAGATGGGGTTTTACAACGGGACCACCTTTCACCGGGTAATCCCCAAGTTCATGATCCAGGGTGGAGATCCCCTGAGCCGGAATGCGGACCGCAGCCAGCATGGCACCGGCGGACCGGGGTACCTCCTGAACCCGGAAATCAACGACCGGCCCCACAAGCGGGGAACCGTCTCCACCGCCAAAATGGGACGGGAGGCCGGGGGCACGGCCCTGCTGGACGACAACGGCTCCCAGTTTTTTATCTGTGTGGCGGACTCGGGGGGGTTGGACCGGCGCTATACCGGCATCGGCGAGGTGGTCCGGGGCATGGAGGTCGCGGACAAGATTGTCGCCCTGCCCCGTGATGAAAACGACAACCCCCTCGAGCGGGTCGAAATGACGATCACGGTCAAGGAATGACCCCCAGGCTTCCAGTGGGGGGTTAAATTGGGTGGGCCAGGTCTTGCATTACAACAATGCATGAATGCAAGACCTGGCCCCGTCTTCCTATCTTTGGTAAAGAGTTGGCTTAAGGTGATCGCACCGCCTTACACAATAGGCAGCTCAAAAAGGTCATCCAACGAGGCCGCAGGGAGCGAGGACCCGGAGGAGTACTAAGGAGGAACGTTGAGGGGTTTGAGTGACCGAGAACAAAGTTGGGGGCCTTTTTCAGCAACCTACTAAAAGAACGCCATACTGGCGTAGGTGACAGTGGAGTTAAACTGATCCGTGATCCCGCGGTCGTAGCGCAGGACCTCCCCCTTCTCCGCCTTAATCAGCTTCAGCATCGTGTAGATCGGCGCGAACCCGCAAATGCGCCGCTTATCTTCTTCCTTGTGAATGAACTCGGCGAAGGCCTCGGGTTTCAGCTCCTCCACGTGCTTGAGCATCTCCAGGTCGTCCTGCATGCAGCGGTGAAAAGAAAAATCGCTGGGCGGGGACGGATCGCCGTACCGCATGCCGATATGGGCCAGGTCCGCGCTGGCCACCACGCAGGCGTCTTTGCCCGTTTCCGCCAGGGCCTCGCCGAGGGCCCGAATGAACAG
>JBFFYZ010000158.1:0-5290 GCA_041568895.1 Nitrospiraceae bacterium | reverse complement strand
GCGCGTGCCGCCGGCTTAGTGACCGTCGGCTGGACCGGGGGAAGCGGCGGCAAGCTGGCGAAGCTGGTGGACCACCCCTTCGTGGTCCCCTCTACCGTGACGGCCCGCATTCAGGAGAGCCACATCACCATGGGCCACGTCCTGTGCGAACTCATTGAGGAAAGCCTGTTTGCCTAAAGCCCCACGCAGCAAAACTCGCCCGCCGGCCTCGCCCCGCGCCTCGCTTTCGCCGATCGACCTGTCGAGGTTGAAGACCTACCCCCTCCAGCGGCGTCACAGTAAGGTGCGGGTGTCCGACTTTTCCGCCCCCTGGCAACGCGGCCGTTCCTTCAAGCGGTTCCTGGACACCCTGCCCGATATCCTCGCTGTTCAGACCTATCGGGCCGTCGTCCAGGCCATCGTGCGGGCGCACCGGCGGGGCCGGCCGGTCATCATCGGGATGGGCGCCCATCCCACGAAGGTGGGCCTGAATCCGATCCTGGTGGATCTCATCGAGCGGGGGATCGTCACCGCCGTCGCGATGAACGGCGCGGTCATCATCCACGATTTTGAGCTGGCCCACATGGGACAGACCTCCGAAGAGGTGGAGGCGGAAATCGATTCCGGGCGGTTCGGCATGGCCGAGGAGACCGGTCGGATGCTGAACGAAGCCATCGTGCAGGGGGTGAAGGAGGGCCTGGGTATCGGGGAGGCCATCGGCCGCTACCTCAACCTCCATAAAGGCCTGTTCCCCAATCGCCGGACCAGCCTGCTCGCGACGGGGGAACGGCTGGGGGTCCCAGTAACGGTTCATGTGGCGCTCGGCACCGACATCATCCACATGCATCCCTCGGCCGACGGCGCGGCGATCGGGGCCGGGTCCCTGCTGGACTTTCGAAAACTGGCGGCCGTGGTGAGCCGGATGGAGGGCGGGGTCTATATCAATCTGGGATCGGCGGTCATCATGCCGGAAGTGTTTCTCAAGACCGTTACGCTGGGCCGCAACCTCGGGCACAAGGTGACCGACATCACCACCGTGAACATGGATTTTCTTCCCCACTACCGGCCGACGACGAACGTGGTCAAGCGTCCGACCCAAAAGGGTGGTCGGGGCTACACCCTCATCGGCCACCACGAGATCATGGTGCCGCTGCTCGCCGCCGCCGTCCTGGAAGAACTGGGACAATAATTTAAGAAGGCCTGGGTTCGCGATCATGACCCGTCCGTTGTCCGTCCCTCTTTCCACCGAACGACTACGGGCCGCCTGGGCGGACCTCAACGCCCGGTACTTTCGCGCAGCGCTTCCGCCTATCGCCATCGTGTGGAGTCGGCGGCTGACCGCTTCCGCAGCCCTGTTTACCAGCTTGGCCGGCCCACGGACACCGGCACCCGCCCAGCCTGCCGAGGCATTCACCCGCAGGACTATCCGGCTGTCCCTCCCCCTGCTTCGGGATCAATCCGAGCGGGAAATCCTCGCGACCCTGGCCCACGAAATGATCCACCAATGGCAATTCGACGTCCTCAAGCGGCGCCCCAATCATGGCCCTGATTTCCGCCGGAAAATGGCGGAGCTGAATCGAGGCGGCTGGGACATCACGATCAGCCACGCTCTTGACGAGGCGGTGCAAGCGCTGGCCAAATATACGTGGCGGTGCCGGCAGTGCGGCCTGCTGTACCAACGTCAGCGGCGTACGATCCGACCCAGGAGGCATCGCTGCGGGACCTGCATGGGCTCTCTGGTGGAAATCTCGTCCCTCCAGGAAAACCCGTCGGTCCCCCATCGGAATGAGCTGACCCCTCCTGACCTTACGCCCCAAGTGCCTCCGAGACCCGGGCGCAGGAAATCCAGCGCAGGACCTGTCGTCCAACTGAACCTGAATTTTTCCGCCCTTTGACCGGAGCCAGCCATGTCCATCTCTCCACGGCGACGCTGGGCCCGCCAAATCGTCTTCGGGGACGTGGACGCGATGTACGCCTCCTCGGCGATCGTGGCCAACCCGGCCCTGGCCGGCAAACTGGTGGCAGTCGGGTCCCCGCCGCCCCGCGGCATCATCACGGCGGCCAGCTATCCGGTCCGTCGATTCGGCATCCGGGCGGCCATGCCCACCGCGCAGGCCCTTCGGCTTTGTCCCCATCTCGTCCTCGTCCCGCCTGACTTTTCCCTGTACCGCCGCCTGCATAACCGTATGCGCGAGGTCACCGACCGGCTGTTCCCCGCCACCGACTGGACCAGCATCGATGAGTTCTATTCGGATGCGACGGCTCTCCAGGCCCTCCATTCCGATCCCATATCGCTGGGACGGACGGTAAAAGCCGCCATGTTTGAGGCCACCGGCTTGCGCTGCACGATCGCCATTGCTTCCGGCAAGACCGTCGCCAAGGTAGCGGCGGACTTGCACAAGCCAGACGGTCTCGTGGCGGTGGAACCCGGAACGGAAGCCGACTTTCTCGCTCGCCTGCCGGTCGCGGCCCTACCGGGTATCGGTCCGAAGACCGCTGCGGCCGTGGATCAGGTCGGCGCCCGCCGGATCGGAGATCTTTTGGAACCTCGATTTGAGGGATCCCTGAAACACCTGTTCGGGGCTCGGTTGGTAGCCCTCCAGGCGTTGGCCCGTGGCGAGGACCATGATCCGGTGGTTCCGGATCGGGACCCGAAAAGCATGGGCCATGAAACCACCTTTGATCGGGACACGGACGACCTCGCCTTCCTGGAAAAGACCCTTCACGGCTTTCTCGCCACCTTGACCCACGGTCTTCGTCGGGAGGGTCTTGCGGCCGGTGTTTTCACGGTGAAACTGAAGGACGCCCGGTTTACGGTCACCACCCGACAACGCCATTTTCCCTCCCCCCTGAACTTCGATCCTCCCATGTGGCGGAGCATCCGGACCGCTCTGGCTAGCCTGGCGACACCCGGGACGAAATACCGGCTTGTCGGTCTGTCGCTCTCCGAGTTCGCCCCCGCCACGGACGACCTGTTCGACCAGCGCACCCCCAAGGCTCTGGCAGCCCTGGATGCCATCATCGAGAAACATGGCGCGCACGTCATGCGGCTCGGCGGGATTCCTGAGGAAGAGTGACCGCATTCGTTACGCTCCCAAATACATTCCTCCTGCAGGTATTAAAAAGGCCTCCGGATTTACGAGAGGTGATAGGGTTGTCTGTGAGGGGCCGTAATGGAGAGGAAAGAAGTAAAAGGGAGGATTGGCTGGAGAGTTACTGCTCTTTGGTTTTCATGTATTTAGAATCCACATACCCCAGAACGTAGGTCGCCACCACGATCACAAAAATGCCCACAAACCTCGCCTTATCGTCATCGGTAAATTCCGCGATGATTCCGTTGTCGGGATAGCCGGTGCCGAAGACCATCGTGCAAAAGGCAAAGGTGAGGAGCAGGGCCACGATACGCCAGGATTTCCATCGGACGCCGCTTTCTACCGCGGTACTGGTCCCCAACTGATAGACCAGGTACAGAATCCCCCCGCTTAACATCCAGTTGATGGCGGTCCAAAACGACAGCATCCAGTCCATACATGTACTCCTTTATATGGAGAGCGAGTATAGCACCGGGGTACTCCCTGTCAACGAAGAGGGGAATTCCTGGTCCGAGGCCGGAATCCCCCCACTGTTTCCGAATCCTTCGAAAACAGGCGTTCCAACCCTCGCCAACCCCCCCGCACCTGGTATACTTTCCCATACACCGACATCCTCACTACGAGAGAGGATCCGTCCATCCATGCTGGTGCAGGCAGAAAAGAACCTGGCGACCGTCTTCCCCAGCCTACTCGCCGTTTTCCTCATGACGGCCCTTCTCCTCCAGCCGGCCTTTGGCCAGGAAGCAATCTCCAATCCCCAGGATGTCCCGGATATCATAGAGCTCAGCATAAGAATGATGGCCCTTCAACGAGCGGATAAATACGCCGAGGCCCTACCCCTTGGCGTCCAGGCGTTGGTCATGTCGGAGTTGACCTTGGGACCGGATCATCCGACCGTGGCCATCTTTGCCGACAATTTAGCAGTGATTTTCACTCGTCTAAGGCGAAATGACGAGGCTGAGCCTATGTTTCTAAAGGCGATGAGGATTCGAAAAAATTTTTTTGGACCTAATCATCCGTCAGTTGCCCACACCATGACTCATATGGCCATCATGTATCGCGGAGCGGGGCAAGGCGCCAAAGCCGAACGCCTGTTTCTTCAAGTCTTGACGATGCAGGAGAACGGGGTGGGTGGCGATGACCCCACTCTCGCCTATACCTTGAACCACTTGGGCGTTTTGTACCGAGCCGACCGTCGGTATGATGAGGCGGAGCCTCTCTTCCTACGGGCCGTCGCGATCCTGGAAAAGCGCCTGGGACCCAATCATGGCGCGCTTCCAGAAATTTTAGAAAACTATGCCGTTCTCCTTCGAGCCACCTCCCGCAATCCCGAAGCGCAACGGATGGACACCCGAGCCCAAACCATCAGGGACATAAACCAGGAAAAGGGCGAAAAAGAGCTCCGCCCCTACTGAACGACTTGATTTAAGTCGCCGCTCATTCCGGGTTTTCCCAACGATTTTTTTGACTACGCCTCCTCTTTTTCTTCAAAATTCTCCCCTTAATGTTTTTACTTCTCGCCTCCCACCCGAAATAGCCGGTGGGTACTACATTAACAGTGCCCACTGGAATTCTTTCTCTCCTCCCAGCAGGGCCGAAGGTTTAGTCATCCCCGGGTATTACGTGAGTACGTTCTTTCTTTATAAAAACGAGAACAACAATTTTTCTTACCACCTTAAATTATTTGAACTCTCTTTAGGGCCGTCTTTAATGATCTCCTCCCTCTAACAATTTGAAATAAAAGGCAATATTGGTTCCACTTGAAGTTCTTTCGTTATGACGGAACCAAGCGGTATCGAACCTCCCCCTACTTTCGGGGCATTGACCGGGTCAAATTTCAAGTATAATTTTCCCTTCAAATTCAATATATTGGGACTAAAAACATCGGGTACCGCAAAGGCAGTATCCAAAGCAGGTCTGGAGGCCAGTAATGAAAATCCGCCTGTGTTCTTGGTCTCATGAATGTATTGATCGTCGAGTAGGGCTCACCCGAAACTTTTTTGTAAGCCTGCTTTTGCTGCATTCTGCATTTTTCCTATTGAACGACTTTTCTTTAAGTAGCCCAGTCCTCGCCGAAAATTTTCCTAATTCCCCAGCAATGCAGGTTAAGAACAGCTCGCAAACACAACTCGAAATAGAAAAATATTTCCGTGGCCTTCCTTTAACTTTTGAGGCGAATCGAGGACAAACAGACAGCTCAGTGAAATTCCTGGCTCGTG
>JBFFYZ010000157.1:0-5335 GCA_041568895.1 Nitrospiraceae bacterium | reverse complement strand
ATTGGGCAAGAAAGCGGAGATTCTGAAGCAGTTGCCGCTCTTGTAAAATGGTGAATGCGGAGTGATGAGTGATGAACAAAAGTTCTGTGATTCCTCGTTCCGCATTCACCATTCATCATTATTCGTTAGAGGGTTCGCCAGTCCCGGCCGTCCCGCTCGATGAACCGGTCCGCTTCGGCCGGACCACAAGTCCCCGCCGGGTATTCCGCCAACCCGTTCCTGCCCTGGCTGCGCCACGCCTCGAGGATGGGGGTGATCCAGGCCCAGGACGCCTCCACCGCGTCCCGGCGCATGAACAACGACGCGTCTCCGACCATGACGTCCAGCAACAGCCGTTCGTAGGCTTCGGGGGAAGGGGCCGCAAAGGCCTCACCATACTCGAAGTCCATCGCGACCGGATGCGTTTGCGCCTTGGTGCCGGGGACTTTGGAGATAATGCGGAGGGACATGCCCTCCTGGGGCTGAATGCGGAGGGCGAGGACGTTGGGAGGCTGCGGGGCGGCGGGGTTGGCGTTGAAGAGAATCTGGGGAATGTCCTTGAACTGCACCGCAATCTCCGTGGCGCGTTTGACCATGGCCTTGCCGGTTCTGAGGTAGAAGGGCACGCCGGCCCACCGCCAATTCTCGACGAAGAGCTTGAGCGCGACATAAGTCTCGGTCGTCGTGTCGGATTGAATGCCCGGCTCCTGCCGGAACCCGGGCGCCGGTTTTCCCTTGAGCGTGCCAGGGCCGTATTGTCCCCGGACCGTGACCTGGTCGGCCTCTTTTCCAGAAATGGGTCTGAGGCACCGCAGGACATCGATGCGTGCATTGCGGACCACATCCGGATCGAGGGAATAGGGGGACTCCATCGCGACCAGGCAGAGCAGTTGAAGAATGTGGTTTTGAACCATGTCACGCAGGGCCCCGGTTTCCCCGTAATACGACGCCCGTGTCCCAAGACCCTCCGCCTCGCTGACGGTGATTTGCACGTGGTCCACGTATTTGTGGTTCCACAGCGGTTCGAAGATGCTGTTCGCGAAACGCAGGACCATGATGTTTTGGACCGTCTCCTTGCCGAGGTAATGGTCGATGCGGAAGATTTGGGATTCCTCGAACACGGCGCCCAGCGTGGCATTGATGGACTTGGCGGACGCCAGGTCGTGCCCGATGGGTTTTTCCACAATGACCCGGCAAAACGGACGGGAGGGCTCTGGGGGAACGACCAGCCCGGCTCGGTCCAACCCCCCGCAGGCGGCTTCGATGGAGGTCGGCGGAATAGCCAGGTAAAAAATCCGATGCCCCGGCAATTTCAGGTCGGTTTCCAGCCGCTCGAGGCGCTGCCTGATGGCCTGATAGGTCTGCGGGTCGTCGATGGATCCGGCGAGATAAAAAAGCCGGCGTTCGAAATCCGCCCATTTGTCCGAGGCCAGGGCCTGTCGGGAGTACTGCTCAATGCCTTTCCGCAGCGTTGAACGGAAGTCTTCGTCCGAGAGGTTTTTGCGCCCCAGGCCCAGCACCGCGTAGTTCGAGGGGAGCAAGCCGTCCAGCAGAAGGTTGTAGAGGGCGGGCAGCAATTTTCGTCTGGCCAGGTCGCCCGAGCCGCCAAAAATGACCAGCGTGCAGGGTTCGGGGGATTGTGTTCGACTGGCTCCGGGAGAGGACCCGGCTCGCTGCCCTGGCTGCTGACCCATCATACGTCTCCTTCCCTGTCAGGACCGGTTACCGCCGCACGGTATGCCCACCGAAGGCGTTCCGCAAGGCCGCCAACATTTTCTCGGCGAAGGACTCGGTTTGGCGCGACCGAAACCGCGTAAAGAGGGCGGTGGTGAGCGTCGGAACCGGCACGTCCTTTTCGATGGCGTCCAGGATCATCCACCGGCCCTCTCCCGAATCTTGCACGTACCCCTTGAGGTTGTCCAGGCGGGGGTCTTCCTTCAGCGCATCAACCGCAAGCTCCAGCAGCCAGGAGCGCACCACACTTCCGTGCATCCAGAGGTTGGCGACCTGGCCGAGGTTGAGTTGGTACTCGCTCCTGGACATGAGCTCGAACCCTTCCGCATAGCCCTGCATCATGCTGTACTCGATGCCGTTGTGGACCATTTTGACGTAATGGCCGGCGCCGTGGCCACCCACGTGGGCATACCCCTCCTCCGGGGCCAACGTTTTGAACGCCGGCTCCAATCGTTTCACGTCGGCCGGCTCTCCCCCGATCATGAGGCAGTACCCGATCTTCAGTCCCCAAATGCCACCGCTCGTTCCGACATCCACGTAATGCAGGCCCTTTTTTTTTAATTCCGCCACCCGCCGGAGGTCGTCGTGGAATTTGGTGTTGCCGCCATCCACGATGAGATCCCCCTGGGTTAGGAGGTCGGCCAGGGCGGCAATGGTCTCTTCCGTTGGTTTCCCGGAAGGGACCATGACCCATACCGCCCGGGGTGTGGCCAGCTTGGCGACGAGGTCCGCCAGGGATTCGGCCCCGACACAGCCCTGCTGTTCCGCGTTTCGGACCAGCTCTTTGTTGCGGTCATAGACCACCACCCGGTGCTGATCCCGCCGCAGCCGGGTGACCATGTTCATCCCCATTTTCCCGAGTCCAATAAACCCGATTTCCATAACGCATCCTTTCCTGTTGGGTTTCGTTTACCTCCGTAGGCGTGAGGCTCCTCTTTGGATCAGGAGCTGGCAGGGGTCGGTCTCGGCTGATTAAAGTCGCCCGATTCTAACACAGGACCCCTGACCGCCGTGGACCGGCCCTCCACTTCGGGGAAAAAACCTTCCGGGGCCGCGGGACCGGGTAATCTCTGAAAAATTTCAGCTTTTCGATTTACAAGGACAAGCTCCCGGCCCCCCTGCCTTGCAGAACCGGCGCGCCTTCCCAGGCCGGCCTTCAGCTCGAGGCCCCGATTCTTAACGGAAATTTAACGGCTTTTTAGGCCCAAGTACATATTTTGGTTGAGGGTGGCCAAACCGTACCTGTTTTGAACGGAGTCCTCCACCCAACTGCTTTAACAAGGCCTTGTTTTTATTGCAAATCAAGGCATGTAGACGGATTCCCCATCCGGGAATACCACTTGCTTATATCCTTTTAATAATAATGGGTGGTCGGTTCTGGCCAATTTCCCCTGAGGTGGCGCCGATCAGGTTGGACCCTCCCTTTCGGAACCTGCATGTGCTCAACCGTTAGGTCCTTAACCAGACATGTTGTCAGTTTTCCCATGAGGCAATTCAGGCCCTGCGACCCCTAAGCGTCAGGGTGCCAGGGAAAGGGTAGGTCACGGGTGAACAGACAGCAGCACAAACCGGGCCCGCTGGTCTCGGAGATGATACTCGGGAGCATCCTCTCCCTCCTGGTCATTCTGGGGTTGTTCCAGGAGTGGTCCATTCCCCGCATGGTCGAACACGCGGCCTATGACCTTCGCGCATTGCGGTGGGACGGCGGTCAGGTGACGGACAAACTCGTCATCGTGGGGGTAGACCAGGAAAGTCTCGACCACGTTGGGCGGTGGCCCTGGCCCCGCGGGTACGTCGGGCAACTCCTCGAGCTCCTTCATCGGCACCGGGCGAAAGTGATTGGAATTGTCTTTCCCCTCTCGGAACCGGACCATCCTCTGGGCGTCCAGGAACTCCAGGCCCTCGAAAAGAAGGTGACGGCTCAGGCAACGGCCTTGGCAAGGGTGAAGGAATTACGGGCGATCCGAAAAAACCTGAAGGCCCAGACCGGGGACTTGAGCGCACCGGCAAAGCCCCGCTCGTCCGCGAAGGATCCGGAACTGCGGTTTCTCGAGGAAGTGTACGGAACCATTTTGCGGGACCTTCACCATGCGCAAAGCGGATTGGACCAGGACGGCCGGTTTGCCCAGGCGCTCGCCCGCACGCCGGAAGTGCTCCTTCCGGTCGCGCTGGACCTGTCCCCGTTACCCGGCGAGGAGTTTCCTGAGCTTTTCGGAGCCACGTTGGCCAATACTGCCAAGGGCCCCGTCGCACCAGGGTCTGGGACACCTATTGCTCCCGTGGCCGATCTTCATCCTCCTCTGGCCAAATTCCTGCTTGAAGGGGTCGCTCTTGGGCACATCCACATTCAACCGGATGAGGACGGAGTGGTCCGGGACGACCTGCTCCTGGTCCAGTATCGGCGCCATCTGTTCCCCTCAATGGCCCTGCGCGCCCTCAGCCTGTATCTGAACCTGCCCCCAGGGGAAATCGACGTCCTTCCCGGGAAGGAAGTGGTCATGGGCGAGCTGCATATTCCGACCGATGCGTCCTTGCGGCTTCCCATTCGTTTCAACAATCGGACCGACTCATTCAAAATCGTTCCGGCCTATCAGGTCCTGACCGGAAAGGTCGGAGAAGAGGCGTTTCGGGACAAGCTGGTCCTGATCGGGCCGGTCGCCAAAGGAATCGCTCCCCGGTATCCCACCCCGGTCGGATCCACACTGTCTGGTGCGGAAATCGTCGCCTCCTCCCTCCAGACCCTTCTGACCCAACGGTTCCTGTCGCCTCCACTGTGGGTTCCCATCGCAGAAAGGGTCATGCTGTTGGGAGCCGCCGCCTTCCTGATCCTGTTTCTTCCCCGACTGAGGCTCGGCCCCGGTGGCCTGCAGGTGGCCCTGATTGTTGCAGCCTATCTGGCCGTGGCGGGATACGTCTTGGTCTCCCGTGGGTACGTGATGGCAGTCCTGCCCCCCACTGTTCTCTTAGGTCTGGGATTCCTGACCGTGGCAGCCAAACGGACCATGGTGGCCCGGATCCGCGGGGGGGTGGAACCCAAGCCCGGAAGTGAGGCCGTGTCGCTCGGAAAACCCACCCAGGCTCCGGATCGGTCGCCTCTCCCATCCCAGATGATCGGGAAGGACGGGACCGTGGTCATGGACTCAGGGGCCCTACGACGGACCCTGGGGCGGTACGAAATCGTTCGGGAACTGGGCCGCGGGGCGATGGGGGTCGTGTATCTGTGCCGGGACCCCAACATCAACCGGTTCGTCGCCATTAAAACCCTCCGGCTGGATGAGGTGGAACCGGATCAGTTGGAGCAGGTTAAGGCCCGATTTTTCCGTGAGGCCCAATCGGCGGGCAAATTGTCCCATCCCAACATCGTCACGATTTATGATGCGGGAGAGGAAGGGCCGCTGGGTTACATCGTGATGGAAGTGGTGGACGGGGTGGACCTCAAAGCCAGCAGGAAAAAGGAAGTTCTCTTGCCGGTCTCGCGCGTGCTGGAGATCCTGGTCAAAGTGGCGGAGGCTCTGGACTACGCCCATCGCCAAGGCATCGTCCATCGGGATATCAAACCCTCCAACATCATGGTGATGAAGGACGGGACGGTGAAAGTCACCGATTTCGGGATCGCTCGGAT
>JBFFYZ010000156.1:0-5358 GCA_041568895.1 Nitrospiraceae bacterium | reverse complement strand
CTTGGAGCGAGCCGGGATCTTCCGCCAAGACGACAAAATTGTGGTGGCGGACGTGCGGGATATCCGCTACGCCTATGTCCTGTTCGACCCACACCGAGCCCGGGCCCTCCCGGCCATCCTGTCCGAGTTGGAACGGCGGGGCATCCATTCGATCGGCCGGTACGGGCGCTGGGAGCACACGTCGATGGAGGACGCCATCGCTCAGGGGAAGCGCCTGGCCGAGCGGCTGAATGGTGCGTGAAGCGTCGTGGCGACCGTTGCGCGCGGCGTGCGACTGCAACGGGCTCGAGAGACGCCTGGATGCCATGGCGCGATGGACGCAAAGGATGCAATGACGCACGTGACGCCCATTACCGTCGCCCACATCATCACCAAACTGGAGCTGGGCGGGGCCCAACAGAACACCTTATTCACCGTGGGGCACCTGAATCCTGCCCGCTTCCAGGCGCTGCTCATCACGGGAGAGCCGGGGTTGCTGGACGGCGATGCCCGTGCACTTCCGGGCGTGGAGGTCTATCAGGTGCCCGCATTAGTCCGGGATCTGAAACCCCTCAGCGATCTCCGCGCGTTGGTCGAGCTGACCAAGCTCATGAGCCGGCTCAAACCCACGATTGTTCACACGCACAGTTCCAAGGCCGGTATCCTGGGCCGGCTGGCCGCTCGGTTGGCCGGCGTGCCGATCATCATCCATTCCATCCATGGATTTGGATTCACGCCGTTCCAGCGACCGGCCCTTCGGCGGCTGCTGATTCTTGCCGAGAGGATCGTCTCCCGCTTCACCACCAAATTTTTTGCGGTGTCAGAAGCCAACCGCCAAGAGGGGATCAAATTGCGGCTGTTTGCTCCGGATCAATGTCGGGTTGTCCGGAGCGGCGTCGATCTGGATGCTATCCGTCAGATCCGGGTGGATCGGAATGCCAAGAAATCCCAGCTCGGATTTAAACCGGAGCAGCCCCTCGTCGGTATGGTGGCCCCCCTCAAGCCGCAAAAGGCTCCGGTGGATTTTGTCCGCGTTGCGGGGCAAGTTTCCCAACGCCGGCCGGAAGTGGGATTTCTGCTGGTGGGAGGGGGGGAGTTGCGGGCCTTGGTGGAAGAAGAAATCGTCCGCCAAGGGCTCACGGGCAAGGTCCGACTCCTCGGCTGGCGCCGGGACATTCCGGAGTTGATGCATTGCTTGGATCTATTCGTGCTGACCTCCCTCTGGGAAGGGCTGCCACGGGTCTATTTGGAAGCGCTGGCCAGTGGGGTGCCGGTGGTCGGCACGAGGGTGGATGGTGCCAGGGAAATCGTGCGGGACGGAGAAAACGGCTACCTGGTCGAGCCGGGAGATATCCGGGGCTTGGCGGAACGGATTCTCTACCTGGTGGACCATCCGGAGGAGGCCGCCCGCCTGGGGAAGAATGGCCGAGCGATCCCCCGCGAGTTTGATATTTTTGAAATGGTCCGCGTGCAGGAGCGAGAATACGAGCAGCTCCTCAGCGGGACCTCCGCGCCGGTCCCGGCTGAGGGCTGGTCAGATCTCGGCCAGGGGTCTATTCGAACCAAACAGCAGAAATGATCCACTCATAGGGAAGGAGATTCGACAGGTGAAAGTACCTTTGCTGGACCTGAAAGCGCAGTACCGCCAGATTCGGAAGGAAGTCATGGCGGCGATGGAAGCCGTCTGTGATGACCAGGGTTTTATCCTTGGTCCCCGCGTGGCGGAGTTCGAACAGGCCGTGGCCAAGTACGTGGGCAGCACTCATGCCGTGGGCGTGGCCTCCGGGAGCGATGCGTTGCTGCTGTCGCTGATGGCGTTGGGAGTCCGGGCCGGGGACGATGTGGTCACCGTGCCCTTCACCTTTTTTGCCACCGCCGGGGCCATTTCGCGCCTGGGCGCGAGGCCGGTCTTTGTGGACATTCGGCCCGAGACTTTCAACCTCGATCCGAATCGTCTGGAGGCCGCCATCACCCCTCGCACCAAAGCCATCATCCCGGTGCATCTGTTTGGCCAATGCGCCGAGATGGAGGCCATTCGGGACATCGCGGGGCGAAAAAAGGTGCGGGTGGTGGAGGATGCCTGCCAGGCCATCGGGGCCGCCCGTAACGGAGCCAAGGCGGGTACCCTCGGGGACACCGGGTGCTTCAGCTTTTTCCCCTCCAAAAACCTCGGCGGCTTCGGCGACGGAGGGATGGTCACCACCAATGACGATCAGCTGCGCGAGGCGCTGGCCATGCTGCGCGTGCACGGCAGCCGGACGCGGTATATTCACGAAGCGGTGGGTATGAACAGCCGGTTGGACTCGCTTCAGGCCGCGATCCTGAAGGTGAAGCTTCCGCATTTGGATCGCTGGGCGGAGGGAAGGCGGCGGAATGCCTCGCGGTACGAGCGGCTGTGTGACCAAGCCAAGCTGCTCGAGCGAATCACCTTACCCAAGACCGACAAAGGGAATTACCATGTGTTCAATCAATTCACCATCCGGGCGCCAAAGCGAGACGCGTTGCGGGATTACTTGAAAGACAAGGGCATCGGCACCGAAGTGTACTACCCGATTCCCATGCACCTGCAGGCCTGCTACCAGGATTTGGGCTACCGGAAAGGGGCTTTTCCTGAATCCGAGCGCGCGGCCGAAGAAGCCCTTTCCTTGCCCATCTATGCCGAGCTCACCGATGACCACCTGGCCTACATAATGGACGCGATCGCGGCGTTTTATAAGAAGCATTAACAATTACCCCATTGAATGCCGAATCCTGTCTGTTTCGATCAGGGGGGCCTGAAATCAGGCCCCCCTTTTTTTCTTAGGGCGTATCCAGTTACCATAGGAGGGCTTTTGGTTGGGCTTTCCCGCTTGGGACAGGAACCTGTCACCTATGTCGGGATACCAATAATGGAGGCTTGAAATCCATGGAGCGTAAGGGATGGCTCATACGAGAAATGGCTGTGGTGGCCGTAGCCATCACCATTCTCTGGAGTACGGTGGGGCAGGCGGCGGAGTTCACCCTTCAGGAGGTGTATGAGCGTGCAGCTCCGGCCGTGGTCATGGTGATGGGCTATTCCAGCAGTGGGGAGGGCGGAAGCGGCGGGACCGGCTCCATTATTCGACGGGACGGACTGGTACTGACCAACGCCCATGTCGTGGTCGAGGAAAAGACCGGAAAGCCATATCCCAACGTCTATGCCTACCTGAAGCCTGATCGAGTGACCGGGAACCCCAAGACGGACCTCTCCCGCGGGAGCCGGGCCACTGTCCGGGCCTTCTCCACGCCGCTGGACCTGGCCCTCCTGAAAATAGACAACCTGCCTGCCCCGGTGCCGACGTTGGAGCTGGGCGACTCCCGTCAGGTGCGCATAGGGGACCGCGTGGCGGCGATCGGCCACCCCGAACAGGGCGGACTGTGGACTCTGACGACGGGGGTCGTCTCGGCCGAGTTCGAAGATTTCACCAACATTAAGGGCAAGCATGTCATACAGACCGAGACGGGACTCAATCGCGGGAACTCCGGGGGGCCCCTCTTGAACGCCCAGGGCTCCATTATTGCGGTCAATACCGCGATTGCCCGCTTGGCCCCCGACGGCATGCCGATTACCAGCATCAGCTTTGCGGTGAAAGCCGGTGTGGCCCAGAAATGGCTCCGGGAACAGGGAATTGTCACCGAAGTGGCAGCCCGGCCGACGGAACCGATGGGAACCGAAAGCACCGCTGCGCCGGAGGCGCCCAAGGCCCCCGCCGAACCCGCGACACCCAAATCCGGCGTTCCGTCCCAGCCGAAGCCGTCCGCGCCGGAAGTCCATACCCCGGTCCGTCCGTACGACATGGATCAGCTTATCAGCGAACGCCGGCAAGCCCTGGCGGAGATGGAGGGCTTGATGAAGGACATGCGGGAAGGAATGCGGTCGAAGTTTCGTCGGTAGGTAGGTAGAAAGGGAGGACAGCTCGATGGCCAAGAAACGAAAACTGCGTACCCGCGTCTCGGTCCGGGGCCAAGCGTCGACCAGGAAAAGGACGAAAAGGCCGACCGGGAAACGGAAAACCAGAACAACCGTTGCCCCGCAACCCAAGGGGTTATTGAAAAAGAAAAGCGACCGGCCGGCGCGGCGCCTCTCCTTGGACCGGAATATTGAGCGGCTGCGGGATCAGCTCGATCGGCTCACACCCTTTCTGTCGAACGCGAGAGGCCAAGCCACCTCTTCCCTCGACGAACTCGACATCGAGGCCGAACGGCTCATTCGGGAGGTGCTCGGCGAGACCTCCGAGATGATCGAGGCCTATGAATATGCCCAGCTGGGAGAAGCCGGTGGGTTGGTGAATTTCCCCGATGAAGCGCCGGAGGGGGGGGCGGGGACGAGGGATTCCCTGCGGGAAAGCCTCAATCAGCGCAAGAGGGTGCTGGAAAGTTGCATCGCGGAATTGGAAGCGCGCCGCGTGGCCAGTACTAAAAAGGCCGCCCTGGGTCCGCAGAGCGTCATTGGTCCCCAGGTGGCCGATTACATGTCCACGGACATCCGGAGCGTGGACCAGAATGCGACCTTGGAAGAGGCGGCGCAACTCATGCAGAAATATAAAGTCGGCTCCCTGTTGGTGTCCGACGTTCGATACTATGTGGGCGTGATTACCGACACAGATCTGGCCCGAAACGTGGTCGCCCAGCGGTTGGACCCCAACTCCACCACCGTCAAGACCTGCATGCGGAAACCTCCCGTGACGATCGAAGGCGACCAGCCGATCATCGAGGCCGTCCGCGTGATGAAGGAAAAAAACACCCGGCACCTCGCCGTCACCGAGCAAGGCAGCATCGTCGGGCTTATTTCGGTCTCCAATATTCTCCGATATTACTCGGGGGTGATCTAACCGGCGGTAGCGACATCGAGGAGCCGGCGGGTTGGCCTTTCCGGTGGGCATGGGTGAGGGCTACGGCTTGTAACCTTCGTTTTTGCTATGGGCGACTCCAAAAAAACGGATTATCGAGTTACCGCCATCGTGGTGGTGCTGATCGCGGGAGTCTTTGTTTCTGACCTGATGACCCCCTTAGGCGTCGTCGATTGGATTCTGTACGTCCTTCCGATCGGGCTTGCCTGCTGGATGTCCCTCAGATGGATGCCGTTCCTTCTCGCTGGGGCTTGTACCGTTCTCATTCTCTTGGGCTACTTTTTTTCTCCTCCCGGAATTTCCGCCCAGCTCGCCATCGTGAATCGGGCGATTGGCATCGTCGCCCTCTGGGCCATGGCCTTCTTCCTCTCCCGTGGTCGGGTTTAGGGGGTCACGAAGCTTTCGGCCCAACGGAATGGCACTGTGGGTAGCTGAAAGGATTGACGGCGCGGAGCCTGGCAACAAAGACCAAAAACATGTGCGTCTGGCGGCCGTCCCGGCTAAGGATAAG
>JBFFYZ010000155.1:0-5362 GCA_041568895.1 Nitrospiraceae bacterium | reverse complement strand
CCGACGGCGTCCAGCTTCTCCTTCAGGAGCGTCGCCGCGCGATTGCGGGCAACAAAGTCGGCCACATACCGGGCCAGTCGTTCATCGAGTTCACGCTCCGGGGTCCGCTCAGGACTCATGTTTGACCTCACTGTTCGTCTGGGTATCGGGCTTCAGGCACCAACTAAATTAGCCTATCTGGAAGAGGCCTCTTTGACAAGGTAGAGCAATCTGGGTTCTCTCCTGGGAGGCTGATGTGGATGCCGGCAAGACTTCAAAGAAGGCCGGTCTTTCAGCGCATGATCTCCCTGGCCGTGTTGCTCCAACTGATAACCAATCCAAAAATTCGGAAGGATTGCGTCGAGAGTGTTCTGGCAAGAGGGTATAGCCTAAGACCTAAAGCCATTTGACCAGGAGAAGGTAAGCGAGCCCGGCAAGAAGGCCGGCCGCGGGCAGGGTGACCACCCAGGCCAGGACCATGTCCCGAACCGTGGACCACTGGACCGAGCGCAGGCCTTTCAGCAGGCCGATCCCGACGATGGCTGAACTGCTCACGTGGGTGGTGGACACAGGCAATCCCATGGTGGTGGAAATCAAAACGAGGGAGGAGGTCGTGACGTTGGCGGAAAGGCCTTCGAGGTGATTCATTTTGGTGACCTTCTCGGCCAAGACCTGGGTCACGCGCAGCCCGCCCAGGAGGCTGCCCAGGCCCATGGCGATGGCCACCCCGGCGAAGGCCGCCACCTGGGTAAAAGGATAATCCCAGGACATGGCCGTTCCGCCCAAAAGAAGGATCGCGACGATCTTGGGGGCATCATTCGTGCCCCGGGCCAGTGAAGCCAGTCCGCTGGACAGCCAATGGATGGAGTCCGGGCCGAGTGTCAGGCCGGAGAGGTTGGCCCGATCGCAGTGCGAAGGCGTGGCGGCGATGGGCTGACCAAGTCCGGTGGCTTGAAACAGGGTGCGGGTGGCGCCCTGGGCATTTATGGCGACCACCGCTCGGTATTCCGGCATCAGGCACAAGCAGGCGCCTTCCCAACGGTCACCGACCATCCGAACCATTGGGTGAATCAACATGGAGGCCGCCAAAGCCAGGACCGGGCTGAGGAGCAGCGGAAGGGCAATCTTACCGATGAGGGGAGACCAGAGAATGCCGTCCGCGCCAAAGGTCGTCAGGCCCCCGCCGATCATGGCGCCGGTCAATGCGTGGGTAGTGGAAACGGGAAGGCCGGTTTGGGAAGCGAACAGAACCCAGGCCATCGCACCGATCAAGATGGCGAGGCCGAGCACGGGGGGGATCGTCAACTCGGGTTGGATCACTCCGGTACTGAAGGTCTTGACCATCGCCGACGCGATGCTCGCGGCCAACAAGGAGCCGAGAACGGTCCAGACGGTCCCCCAAAGAATGGCGGCGCGATAACTGGAGACCCCGCTCCCGACGAGGGTCGCGATGGCCTTGGAGACGTCATTGGTCCCGTTGGCGAAGGCCAGGGCTAAGACCAGCAAGAGGGGGAAGAGCCAGTGGTCCATGAGAGGGCGTTAGGTCACCGACCCTCCGCAGGTAGAACCCGAACCGGCGGTGCAGCCGTAACAATGATTTCCGGTCACGATCCGCCTGCGGTGCAGGCGGGCCGGATCGAATTCCCGGATGTGGCGCGGTGCCTCATGGACGACGGGCAGGTCCAGCATCTGGTTGAAGTCGCAATCGTAGAGCGTGCCGTCCCAACCCACGGACAGGGTGTACCGACACATCACGCCCGCCGCCGCGGCTGGGTTGAAGGCGTTCGCCAGCCGTTCCATGTACCCGTCGAAGTTGCCGCTGTCGAGGAGAAACTCCAGAAAACGGCTGATCGGCAGGTTGGTGATCGTGTAGAGATGGTTAAAGGTGATGCCGTAGTGGCGGGACAGTTCCCGCTTGAACTGCGCCTCCATCGCCTCCTGCTTGGGAGGAAGAAACGCGCCGACCGGGTTATAGACGAAGTTCAGGACCAACCCACTGCCTTCCCTGCCGTACCCAACCTCATTTAACAACTTCAGGGCTTGGATGGACTTGTCAAATACCCCTTCTCCCCGTTGGGCGTCGGTCTGAGCGGCCCGGAAATAGGGCAAGGACGCAATGATTTCGACCTGGTGGTGGGCAAGGAACTCGGCTAGGTCGGCCTGTGAGGGAAGCAGCAGGACGCTGAGGTTGCAACGGTCCAGGACGTGGCGGCCGAGCGATCGGGCCCGCTCGACTATCCAGCGAAATTGGGGGTTCAACTCCGGGGCGCCCCCGGTGATATCCACGGTGGGAATGTCCGTGTTTGCCAAAGCCTGGATGCACCATTCGGCGGTGTCCCGCGTCATGATCTCCTCGCGATCGGGCCCTGCATCCACATGGCAGTGCCGGCAGGTCTGGTTGCAGAGCTTGCCGACGTTGATCTGAAAGACGGTGATCCCGGTGGCGAAAAGGGGGTGCAGGGCCGCCCGTTCCAGGTTGGACTCAAAGGGAGGGCAGGCGGTGGTCCGGGCGAGCAGGTGGCGCTGTTCGACAGTGGAGGCAAGCGGATTCTTCCGGGCCAACAGGCTTTGTCCCATTGATACTCCTACGTCCTCCTAGTCAAAAAACGGAAAGTACAGCCGCCGGCTTCCGGCTCACCGCACGCCGCCCGCACCCCTTCCCGCACCTCTGCCCTCACCTCTGATGGCGCGGCGTTCCGACGAGCGGCCCAGCGGGATCAGTTCGGAGTCAGGAAAGCTGATCCGACAACAACCAAAATCCAGCGCCTGCCGGTGATGCTCTTTCAGCGCACCCTGGATCTTCGGGGATACCCGGTAGCAGATCCGTTTCCCCTCCCGCAACCCTTCGACCAGCCCGGCGGCCCGCAACACCCGCAAATGGTGGGACACGTGGGGTTGGGTTCGCCTCATTTCGCGCACCAGGTCCGTCACGCATTTTTCCTCGAGGAGCAGGGATTCCAAAATCTTGAGGCGGGTTTCGTCTCCCAAGGCCCGCAGGACCTCGGCACATTCGTGGGGGCTCAGCATGACGTTGGCCACGGAATCACCTCGCGCTGCGCGACCCATGGCTCAGCAGCAACTCCCTTCCGGATCGCAGGACAACGCCGTGCCGTTGACGGCGGCCCCGGCCCGGTTGACGATCGCGAAGTAGGAACGATAGGCGTCGGACTCCAACACGTTCAGAGTTTTGGAACAGATTTCCAGCGGTTCCCCGCGCCGAAATACATGGTGATCGTCATCGGCCGCCTCGGCAAACGGGCCGGTCATCAGGGCGAAGTGGCCCTTCCACACGCAGGGCGCCTGTTCCGGGAGGATGGCCGTCCATTGCGGGTCCGAAGGGGAGAAGGTCGAGGGCTTGTTTGACAAGACAAACAGCCTCGCGTAGGGCGCGGTGGCAAGGAGCTGCGCGGTATGGGCGTCCACCTCTTGGGGGAGTCCCCGCTCGTAGGAATGACCCAGCTCGTCGACGATCCGGCTGAACGGCCCTCGCAAGGTGGCAAATCGGGGTCCTTGGGAACTTGGTGAAGTGGCCGGCTTATACCCCGTCAGCGTGAGAGAGAGGAACTGGATGCCATCGATGGATTGCCAGTGTGTGAACTTCACCTGATGCAGGCCCCGGCAGCCGGCTTGGCTGAGTCCGTCCAGGTAGGCACGGACCGTGAGCGCGCCGGACAGGCAATTGCCCCATTTCTCGGTATCATGGATCAAATAATTGGGTACCGGCTGGTCGGACACGATGTCCGAGATGGTAAACCGGCCTCCCGGCTTCAAGACTCGATACATTTCCCGAAAGACCTTGTGCTTGTCGGGGGCCAGGTTGATCACGCAATTGGAAATGATGAGATCCACGCTGGCATCGTCCACGGGCATGGCCTCCGCAATGCCCTTTCGAAACTCCACATTCGAGGCCGGATAGCCTAAATTCGCCGCGACGATGGGCGCGTTCCGTCGTGCGATTGCGAGCATGGCGTCGGTCATGTCAATGCCGATCACCCGGCCGGTTGGCCCCGCCAGGCGGGAGGCTTCAAAACAGTCGATGCCGCCCCCCGAGCCGATGTCCAGAATCGCCTCGCCGGGCCGGACGGTGGCGAGCCCCGCCGGGGTCCCGCAGCCGTAGGAAATTTTGAGCACCTCCTCGGGCACGAACGTCCGCAGGTCCTCGAAGTTATAGCCGGTCGGGCAGCACATTTGCTCGCCGGTGGTGGCTGCCCGGGCATATCGCTCACTCACTTGCCGGGTCACGGTCTCGTCGGACATGGGCACCCCTCGGTTTTCCCGATCACGAATGAAGGCATCGACATGGGTCCATGTATCAGGCCCCGGATTCCCTCGTCAAGGCCTTTTCCCGGCAGAGGGTAGGCCACGAGCCGGAAAGCATCTGTAAGCCAGCTCACAGGGTTAGGCCACTTTTATTAACAGAAAAAATCCTGTTGACTCAGTACCATAGTACAGGGTGTAGCCTTCCTCTGACCCTACGGAAAGGGGACCGCATGACTGTGGAGTTCACGATCGGCCAACTCGCGAAGCAAGTCGGCGTCAATATCCAGACGGTCCGATACTACGAACGACGCAAGCTGCTGACGCCCACCGCTCGGAGACCGTCGGGCTATCGGCTATACGGAGAGGAAGCGCTGAACCGGCTCCGCTTTATAAAGAATGCCCAAGCGTTGGGCTTTACCTTGCAGGAGGTCACGGAGCTCTTAAACCTCCGGGTCAGCAGCAAGGCCCGCTGTGGGGATGTGCAAAAAAAGGCGCAGGCCAAGTTAGCTCAGGTTGAAGCCAAAATTCAGGATTTGCGCGCGTTGGACCGCGCCCTGCAGAGCTTGATTCGTTCCTGCCACGCCGGGCAGCCGACGGACCATTGCCCGATACTGAAAGCCATGGAAGACAACAGCAAGAAACCGTCACGGTCACCAAAGGGGAGGAGGTAGTCGCCATGTGTCCGTTTGAACGATGGTTGGGATTCTGTCCGTTTGTCGCGTCTCGTCGTTTCTGGCGAGCGATCTCAGGGGGTCCTCTTTCGGAGGTCGAGGTGCCAGTTAAGTGGGGCCCGCGCTCCTAGCCAGAATAGAAAGTTAAAACCGGGTGTTCAGAAAAACACCAGGACCGAGGGTAGGAGGGTTGTCGTGTTGTCGAGATTAGTGGCCTGGGCCACTTTCTTGGTTTTTATCGTCGCGGTGGCTTTGCGCATCGATCCGATTTTAGCTAATCCAACCGACTCTCAGCTCACGGAAGTCCCGAAGGTGGTGGAAATCGCCATCAAGGCTCGGCAGTTTCATCCTCCGGTGGTGAAGCTTTCTGTGGGGAGGGATGTGCGGCTGGTATTTCGGAACCAGGACACTGAGCTTCATGCGTTTGTCCCGATCATATTTCTGGACTACCT
>JBFFYZ010000154.1:0-5406 GCA_041568895.1 Nitrospiraceae bacterium | reverse complement strand
GGGCATTGTCCCGGACGAGGATGTGCCGCGCTTGAAAAAGATCGGGGTGCGCGCCCTCTTCGGGCCGGGCACGCCGATGCAGGACATCGTGGCCTTCGTGAAAGGGCTTCGGTCCTGAATGGCCGAGCCTATGGAAGGGACCGCATGAAAGAGGGATCGGGAAAACCGGGCATGATGCGCCGGCTCACCTCGCCGGCCGACCTGACCTCGGAGGAGTCCAAGCGGAACCGGACCTACCAGGAGGGCCTGTGGGATGAGCTCCGATCCAGGATCAAGCAGGTCCAGTCCGGCGGATCGTCGGAGGCGGTGGCCCTACACCGCAAACGCGGCAAACTCCTGCCTCGGGAACGGCTGGCCGCCCTGTTGGACAAAGGAACCGACTGGCTCGAGCTGAGCCCCCTCGCGGCCTGGGAAGTCTATGACGAGCCGGTACCGAGCGCCGGAGTGGTCGCCGGGATCGGCTTTGTCTCGGGACGCCCCTGCGTCATCGTCGCCAACGACGCCACGGTGAAGGGCGGGACCTATTTCCCCCTCACGATCAAGAAACATCTGCGCGCCCAGGACATCGCCCTCCAGAATCGCCTCCCGGCGATTTACTTAGTGGATTCGGGCGGCGTGTTTCTGCCCAAGCAGGCCGAGGTCTTCGCGGACAAGGACGACTTCGGTCGGATCTTTTACAACCAGGCCAGGATGTCGGCCTTGGGTATTCCCCAGATCGCGGTGGTGATGGGCATGTGTACCGCCGGAGGGGCCTACGTCCCGGCCATGTGCGACGAGAACGTGATCGTGAAGGGAACCGGGACGATTTATTTGGCCGGCCCGCCGCTGGTCAAAGCGGCGACCGGAGAAGAGGTCACCGCCGAGGCGCTCGGCGGCGCAGAGCTTCACAGCGCCAAGTCCGGGGTGAGCGATTACCTCGCCGAGGACGACCAGGAGGCGCTAGAAATCTGCCGCAGCATCGTGAGCAACCTGGGTCCCACGCCGCACCCGATCCGGCGAGATGCCGAGCCGGAGGAACCTCGCTATCCCGCGAGCGACCTCTCAAGCCTGCTGCCCAGCTCCCCCAAACAGCCCCTGGAAGTCCGGGAAATTCTGGCGCGGCTGGTGGACGGCAGCCGGTTTCAGGAATTCAAGGCCCGCTACGGGCCCACGCTGGTCTGCGGGTTCGCCCTTTGGATGGGGCACCGCGTGGGGATCCTGGCCAACAACGGCATTTTGTTCTCGGACTCCTCCCTCAAAGGGGCGCATTTCGTTCAACTCTGCGCGAAGCGGCGCCTGCCGATCATTTTTCTGCAGAACATTCCCGGATTCATGGTCGGCAAGCAGGTGGAGGAGCGCGGGATCATCAAGGACGGCGCCAAGTTCGTGCAGGCGGTGGCGACCGCCCGCGTGCCCAAGTTCACCCTCATCATCGGAGCGTCCCACGGCGCGGGCAACTACGCGATGTGCGGCCGCGCGTACAATCCCCGGTTCCTGTTTACCTGGCCGAACGCGCGCGTGTCGGTCATGGGCGGACAGCAGGCCGCCCAGGTCCTGGCCTCGGTGAAAAAACAGCAGATGGAAAAGGGCGGCAGGACCCTACCGGCTGAAGAAATGACCCGCCTGATGCAGAGCATCCAGGCGCAATACGACAGGGAGAGCAACCCCTACTACGGGACCGCCCGCCTGTGGGACGACGGCATCCTGGAGCCGACGGAGACCCGCCGGATCATCGGGTTCTGCCTGGACCTTGCCCGCCATCGGCCTCCAGCGGAGGGCCGCACGCCGGTCTTCCGGATGTGAGCCGCCGATGACCGCCCCCAGCTACCTCCTCATTCAGCCTGCAGACGACGGTATCACCACCGTCTCCTTGAATCGTCCCACGGTCCGAAACGCCTTCGACGCGGCTCTGGTGGCCGAGCTGTCGTCCGTTTTCCAGACCATCGGTGCGGATCCCTCAGTTCGTGGGGTCGTGCTGGCCGGAGCCGGACCGATTTTCTGCGCCGGGGTTGATTTGGGGTGGATGGCTCGGTCGGAGCCGACGTCCGAAACCCAGCGGCTGCAGGACGCCGATCAGCTACAGCGCATGCTCCGAGCCATCGACGAATGTCCCTTGCCGGTGATCGGCCGGGTCCAGGGCGCGGCCTACGGGGGCGGGGTCGGGCTGGTGGTGGCCTGCGACATCGTGGTCGCAGCGGAAGACGCCCAATTCGCCCTTCGGGAGGTGCGCGTGGGGCTGGTTCCCGCGGTCATCGCCCCATTCCTCCTTCGCAAAGTCGGGAGATCCCACGTCCGGCGGTTCAGCCTGACGGGGGAGGCCTTTTCCGCCCAAGTTGCGAAATCGATCGGGCTGGTGCATGAAGTGGTCCATCCCGACAAATTGGATGCCGCCGTTCAGGAGCTGGCCGACCACCTGCGGCAATGCGGTCCTCAGGCGGTACGTGAGACCAAGAGCATGCTCCGCCAACTGCGCTCGTTCCCGGACAATGATCGGTGGCGCGTAACGACCCATACGAACGCCCGGATCCGGGGCACCGAGGAGGCCCGCGAAGGGATGCGGGCCTTCCTGGAAAAACGCCCACCGGTTTGGGCAAAGCCGTCGCCCACAAAGAAGCCTCGCGAATGACCGTGACCCCGCAACGGACCGGCAGCGCGGGACCCATCCGCATCACCGAGGTGGGACCTCGCGATGGCCTCCAGAACGAGCCGAACGAAATTTCGACTTCCGCAAAGGTCGCGTTCATCGACGCCCTGTCGAAGACCGGCGTGGCCGAAATCGAAGCCGGCGCCTTCGTGTCCCCACAAGCCATCCCGCAGCTTGCTGACTCGGAGGAGGTCTTCCGCCGGGTCTCCCGACGCGACGGAGTCCTCTACTCTGCGCTGGTCCCGAACGAGCGCGGACTGGAACGGGCCCTGGGGGTAGGCGTGCAAAAGGTGTCCGTCTTCACGGCCGCCTCCGAGACGTTCACGAGTCGGAATATCCACGCCACGATCGCCGAATCCCTTCAACGTTTTCGTCCCGTGGTGAAACGGTCCCGAGACGCCGGGCTCCCCGTGCGCGGGTACATTTCCACCGTCGCCTTTTGTCCGTACGAGGGGCGCATCCGCCCCGCCCAGGTGGTGGACGTGATGCGCCAACTGCTGGATCTCGGTGTGGAGGAGGTCGCCCTCGGCGAGACCTTGGGGCGAGCCGCTCCCCGGGATATCCGGACCCTGCTGGATGCGGTGCTCCCTCACCTGCCGGCGCACCGGCTTGCCCTCCATTTTCACGATACGTACGGGATGGCCGTGGCCAATGCCCTCGCAGCCTGGGAAGGGTATGGGATCACGGCGTTCGACGCTTCGGCCGGAGGACTCGGCGGTTGTCCCTACGCGCCGGGGGCCTCGGGCAACGTGGCGACGGAGGATTTGGTGTCCGCCTTGAAAGCCTCCGGCGCGGCGGTCCCGGTGGATGAGGCGAAGGTAGTCTCCGCAGCGCAGGAACTGGTCCTGGAGTTGGGTCGGCCCCTCACGTCTCGGCTCGGCCAGGTGTTGGCGAGGGCTTCGGAGCCGGCTCCGAGAAGGTCATGAGGCACGGGCCCCCGAAAGGCAGCGACTGATGGCGGGACGGACCCAAAAGCGACGAGCCCCTGCCTGTGACCCAGCCGCCTTGGCCAAACAGGTCCAGGCCGGGCAGGTCCGGGCCGTGTCCCGGCTGATTACCCTCCTGGAAAACCAGGCTCCCGAAGGCCGGGCGACGTTCCGCAAACTTCCCCCTCGCGGCCGGCAGGCGCTGATCATCGGGATCACCGGGTACCCGGGAGCGGGGAAGAGCACCCTCATCGATCAATTGGCGCGGGCCTACCGGCAACAAGGAAAGCCGGTGGGGATTGTGGCGGTCGATACCAGCAGCCCGTTCACCGGCGGCGCCCTGCTTGGGGATCGCATCAGGATGCAGGATCATGCGCAGGATCCGGGAATCTACATCCGGAGCATGGCCACCCGCGGCCAGCAGGGGGGCCTCGCCAAGACCACCGGCGAGGCGGTCCGGGTACTGGAAGCCGCCGGGTATGAGGTGATCCTGATCGAAACGGTCGGCGTCGGTCAGCTCGACATGGATATCGCAGCCGTGGCCCCCATCGTCGTGGCGGTCGTCGCCCCGGGCCTGGGAGATGAAGTCCAGGCCATGAAGGCCGGCCTCTTCGAGGCCGCCCACCTCGTGGTGGTCAACAAGGGAGACCGCGAGGGGGCCGACGCCACCGTCCGCGATTTGAAGGAGTGGGTACCGCAGGTTCTCCGTACCGTGGCGCTGAAGGGCGACGGGATTCCGGAACTCGTCGACGCCATCGCCGAACGGCACCGGATGAACGGCCGGCCGGCTCCCTCGCGAACCCGTTCATCCCATGCAGCCCATTGACAGACGCCCGCTCTCACCGGTAATCAGTATCCCTCATCTCACGCGGCCAAATTGCGACCCGGACTTCCATGCTGAAAGCAGGCCTGTCCCCATGAAGATGGTGTTGATTCAGAACGAGTGCGAAGGGTCCTATTCATTCTGGTCACATAATCTGGACCAGGAAGATGCGACGCGGGAATCGCAGGAGCTCCAGGGGCGCAAGGTTTCGGTCTTGACCTTGGACCAGGCCGGTCTTCACGAGGTCGAGGACGCGGAGATGTGCGGAGAATGTCAGCGGGAGCTCGATCGGTTCCTCGCCCAGAGCCAGGGCGGCTTCCACGCCCAAACCCCCGATTCGTTCGAAGGTTAGGACGAGCCGGAGGCCCCTGCCTTCAATTGTTTGATTTCCTTCGTCAGCAACGGCAGGATTTCGAAGAGGTCGCCGACGATCCCGTAGGTGGCGAGCTTGAAGATGGGCGCGTTGGGATTGTTGTTGATTGCGACGATGGTCCTGGCGGACGACATCCCCGCCTGGTGCTGGATCGCCCCGGAGATGCCGCACGCGACGTAGAGCTGGGGCGAGACGGTTTTCCCGGTCAGGCCGACCTGATAGCTGTGAGGCTTCCAGCCCGCATCCACGACCGCGCGGGAGGCCCCCACCGCGGCGCCCAGAACCCCGGCCAACTCTTCGACGAGCGCGAAGTTCTCCGGTCCCTTCAGCCCCCGTCCGCCCGAGACGATAATCGAGGCCTCCGTCAGCTCGACCTTCCCCGCTGCGGCCTGTTGAATTTCCCGCACCGTGGCAAGGGGTCGCTCGCCGGCGGCCGGAACGCCGAGGGATTCCACCGGCACCTTGGCGGCGCTGTCGGGAGTTCGGGCTTCAAACACGTTGGGGCGGAGGGTCGCCACCTGGCGGCTCGGGCTGGTCGGTTTGACCAGGGCCCGCAACTTGCCGCCGTACACCGGCCGGGTAGCCACCAGCGAGCCGTCACCCTCCATGTCCAGCTTGACGCAGTCCTGCATCACGGCCGACTTCAATCGGGCGGCCAGCT
>JBFFYZ010000153.1:0-5407 GCA_041568895.1 Nitrospiraceae bacterium | reverse complement strand
TTCAAATCAACCCGTAGTCTTTCAAGGCGCGCGTCAACTTCTCGCGCGAGTCTGGCGAGAGCGGACAGAGCGGAAGGCGGAGTTCGCCGTCGATCTTTCCCATCATGGCCAGCGCTTCCTTGACGGGAATCGGGTTGGTTTCAAGGAAGAGGGCGTTAAAGAGGGGGTATAACTTGTAGTGGAGGCGCTGGGCTTCCGCGAGGTTGCCCGCCATAAAAGCGTCCACCATCGCGGCCATGTCCGCCGGCACGATGTTGGCGGTGACCGTGATCACGCCCTTGGCGCCCACCACCATCATGGGCAACGTCAGCGGGTCATCCCCGGATAACACGGCGATCCGATCTCCGCAGGCCTTGATGATCTCTGACACCTGCTGGAGGGAGGCGCTTCCCTCCTTGATCGCCACGATGTTGCGCACCGCCGCCAGCCGGGCGACCGTGGCGGGCAGCAGGTTAACGGCCGTCCGGCCCGGAATGTTGTACAGGACCACCGGCAAGTCCACGGCCTCGGCCACCGCTTTGTAGTGACGGAACAGCCCTTCCTGGGTCGGCTTGTTATAGTAGGGCGTGATGAGCAATGCGCCGTCGGCCCCAGCCTGCTTGGCGTGGCGGGTCAGCATGATCGCCTCGTCGGTGGAATTCGAACCCGTCCCGGCGATCACCGGCACCCGTTTCCGGACGGTTTCCACGGTGAAGGCGATGACCCGATTGTGATCCTCGTGCGACAGGGTGGCGGATTCTCCGGAGGTGCCGCAGGGCACGATGCCGTCGGTGCCGTTGGCGATCTGGAACTCGATCAGATCCCCTAACGCCCGTTCATCCACCCGGCCGTTCCTGAAGGGGGTGACGATGGCAACGATGGATCCGGCAAACATAACAACCTCTTAGCTTAAATACCGGCTATGGGCATGAGGCAATGGGCGATAGGTGGGGAAACAACTGAACCCCATTGCCTATAGCCCATCTCCTATGGCCTCGCGCCTGCTATTGCCACGCCTCGGGCAGCATCCGGCCCTCGTAGACGGCGCGCGCATCCCCTTGCAAGTACACGTCGGTGAACGTTTCGCCACGGGAGCGAAAATAAACGGTCAGCTCGAGCCCGCTCTGGGGAACCAGGGTGACGGGAGACTCCACCTTGGCCACCAGGCTGGCGATCAAGGCGGAGGCGATGGAGCCCGTCCCGCAGGCCAGGGTCTCGTCCTCCACGCCCCGCTCGTAGGTTCGAATCCGGATCCGATGGGGATCCAGGACCTTGATGAAATTCACGTTCGTCCCGGCCGGCTGGAACAGATCGTGATAGCGGGTCGCCCGCCCCACCCCCACAATATCCGCATGGTCAGGATCCTCGACCAGATACACGCAATGCGGGACGCCCGAATCCAGGACATGTGCTTCCCGGTCCACCCCGTCGACGGGCACCTTCACGTGTAGCCGCAGGCCGGTCGGGTCCGGAAACCGGACCTTCACCGAGGTTAACTCAACACGCCGCCCAAAGGCTCCGGCCGACGGGTCGGCGCCAGCCTTTCCGCGCCTGCCCGCCCCCGGCACCATTTCGGCCTCGATCATCCCGGCCAGGGTTTCGAATCGCATCCGTTTGGGTGCGATCCGCTTGAGGTAGGCAAACCGGGCTGCGCAACGGGCGCCGTTTCCGCTGAACTCGGCCTCGCTGCCATCGGCATTGAACAGCCGCCAGCGAAAATCGGCGTGGCGGGATCGCTCGATCAGGATAAGTCCGTCGCCCCCGACCGACATCCGATGGGTGCAGACCTTGGCCGCGAGGGCGCTGGCCCGCTTCGGACTCACGATCCCCTGCCGGTTATCGACGAGGATGAAGTCGTTCCCGCTGCCGGACAGCTTCATGAACGAAATGGGCTTCTCTTTCACTGTTCCTTGTTTTTTCCGCACCTTTATCCTCGAGAAACCAAGACGCGCCGAGACTTTTCACTATTGCCTTTTTACTGGAGGAATTCCGGAATCGTTTCGCCGCGAATGAGATCGCGGAATTCCTCCCGGGCCCGGATCACGTGGATCTCCCCCCCGTTCACGAGCACTTCGGGCACCCGGGGGCGGGAATTGTAATTGGACGCCATCGTAAACCCGTACGCCCCGGCACTCATCACGGCCAGAAGCTCGCCGGGCTTGACCTCGGGCATCACTCGATCCTTCGCGAGGAAATCTCCGGATTCGCAGACCGGTCCCACCACATCGACGGTCTGCTGTTGCGACCCGATCGTCTCCCGAACCGGCTTGATCTCGTGGTACGCCCCGTAGAGGCTGGGCCGGAGCAGGTCGTTCATGGCTGCGTCCACGATGACGAATCGTTTGGCCTCCCCTTCCTTGTTGTAGAGCACGCGGGTCATGAGCACCCCCGCGTTCCCGACGATCACCCGGCCCGGCTCCATGATCAGGATGCACTTGAGGTCCCGAACCAGCGGCGAGATGGCCTCGGCCAATTCCTGGGGCAACGGCGGCGTCTCGTCTGAATAGGTGATGCCGAGCCCTCCACCGATATTGATGTAGCGGATGTTGGCGCCTTCCCCCTTCAGCGCTTCGACGAGACCCAGGACCTTTTTGAGCGCATCCACGAAGGGCCTGACCTCGGTCAGCTGCGACCCGATGTGCTTCTGCACCCCGACCACTTCGATATGGCTCAGGGAGGAGGCGAGCTTGTATTCGTCAAGCACGCGGTCTGCGCTGATCCCGAATTTGCTCTTCTTCAGGCCTGTGGAAATGTAGGGATGGGTGTTCGGGTCGATGTCCGGGTTGATCCGCAGGGCGACGCGGGCCCGCCGTCCAAGCTCCGCGGCTCCCTCGTCGATGGCCCGCAGCTCGGCCGAGGACTCGACGTTGAACATGAGGATATCGGACTCCAGCGCGTACCGGATCTCCTCCCGGCTTTTCCCCACCCCCGCAAAGACAATCTTGCTTGGCGGAATGCCGGCTTCCAGGGCACGAAACAATTCGCCGCCGGACACGATATCCGCCCCGCTGCCTTCACGCGCCATCAGCCGGAGGATGGCCAGGCTGGAGTTGGCCTTCATCGCAAAGGCCACGATGTGGGGCACGCTCTGGAAGGCGCCGTCAAAGACCCGAAAATGCCGGACCAGCGTAGCGTGGCTGTACACGTAACAGGGGGTGCCGACTTCCTTGGCGATGCGGCTGAGCGCGACGTCCTCGCAGTACAGCTCGCCGTTCCGGTACTCGAAATTATGCATCCTGCCAGTCCTCTTCCAACATCTCCAATCCCTGAAGAGAGAACCCCTGCAAGGCCTCCTCGAAAGACGCCTTGAACTTCCGGTATCGGACCTTCGCGTAGGGCGTCACGGCCTTGAACGCGTCCCCGTCCAGGAGCGTCTTCAGCGCAGCCGGCGTGGCCTCGCGGAGATGCTCGAAATTCACAACGATGTCCATGTGGGCCTGCTCGGCGGCCTGCTGGATCCGCTTCAGGAGCTCTTTTGCGTTGAGCTGGTCCAGCGTCCCTTCCAGATCCACGAAGAGCGCCGCGAACCGGTCATGCCGCTTGGCCTTGATCTTCAACCACAGATCGTGCGAGGTCCGCTCGCCGACCTCCTTCATGGCGCTGATCGCCTGCAAGGCATTGGGGATAAGCTGCTCGGTCTCGAAGGTCGGCAGGTTGGCCTGGAGCCCCTTCAGCACCGACGCGACCGGCGACAGGGAGCCCTTCGGGCAGGCCCGCTTGATCAATTTGCGGAACTCCCGGTTCATTTCCCAGCGCGCCACCAAGCGTTGACTGGTGCCGGCTAGGCGATACCAGATCTTGGGCAGGGAATAGAATTGATGGTTGGCCCAGTAGAACCCTTCCTGCAATTGCTCCGGCGTCATCCGGCTGGGATAGAAGACCACGTGCTTGCCGTCGTACTTGGCCCAGTCCCGATCGAAAATCCGGTTGGTGCTGTTGTAGCGTTCGAACAAGGCCGTCCCGGGCAGCGGCGTCAGCACGTTGAAGTACGCGAGTTCCACCCGATTCTTGGTGAGAAATTCCACGGCCCGCTCGAACACGGACTCATCGTCGTTGTCGAACCCGAACACGATGCCGGGATTCACCATGATCCCGTGATCGTGGAACATCTTGATCTCGTCCTCAAATTTCTGGACCCGATTGAAGGATTTGTTCGTCTCGTCCAGGCAGTCCTCATCCAAGGACTCCATGCCGACAAAGACCGAGACGCAGCCGCTCTCGGCCGCCAACTGAACCATCTCCTTGTCATCGCCCAGGAACAGCGTCGATTGGCAGCCCCACTTGATCTTTAACGGCTTGAGCGCCTCCCACAGCTCCCGGCAGTAGGCCCGGTGACTGTTGTGCAGGTCGTCGACGAACGCGAGGATTGCGCCGTCCTCGATGCCCACCCGGATGCGCAGGCCCGTCTTGAAGGCGTCCCACAGGGAGCCGGACCGTATCCGCTCCACCAACTCGCTGCTGATCCATTCCTTGACGCGGGTCAGCTCCGCGATCACCTCCGGAACCGGGCGTCGGCGCGTGGTCTTGCCGTTGAAGGGAGACACGCTGCAGAACTCGCAGTCGAAGTGGCACCCGCGGGTTGTAAAGCTGCATTGCCGGGTCATGTAGGCGTCCGGACTCAACAGATCCACCCGTGGGCTGATGTACTGTTCCAGCGAGGGGAATTGCTCCATTTTGTACATGCGCTTCATGGTACCCGCTTCGAAGTCGGTCACCACCTGAGGCCAGAGATCTTCCGCTTCTCCGCAGCAGATGGCATCGCAATACCGCAGGGCTTCGTCGGGACAATAGGTCGGATGCACGCCGCCCAGGACCACCGTCTTCCCCCGCTTTCGGAACTCGGTGGCAATCTCATAGGCCCGCGGAGCGTAGCAGGTCATCACCGACAGCCCCACGAGGTCGCAGGGGTGGTCGAAGTCGATATCCTCCACCGCTTCGTCCACCAAGGCAACCTCCCAATCAGGGGGGGTATAGGCGGCGATCACCGGTAGGCTGAGCTTGGGGAACCAGACTGCCCGACGCTCACTGGCGGTCAGGTGGTAGGGGTTGTTCCGGGGATAGGGATCCACCAGCAACAGCCTCCGGGATTTATTCAAAGAGCGGATTGGGTGCATTTCATTCTCCTCCGTAATCTACCCTGCAGCCGGCCGGATAGGCCGGCTTGCCGCGTCATCATCCAGCTTGACGCCCCACGTTACGCTTTCCTTCCCGGCCGTGGCAACCGATCACCGTGCTCCAATCGGCCGGAGGGGCGGCAGCGTCACCTCGTCCTCCATGGTCTTTTCCGGTTCCTGGGTTTTCCGCTTCCGCTCTTCCTCTGCCGCGCGCTTCTCTTCCCGGAGCAGCTTGGCGGCGATGCCCACCTCCTCCGGCGGAATCGGAGGCCCGATCGCCCCACATCCCGGCAACGTTCCTCCCATACAGGACC
>JBFFYZ010000152.1:0-5413 GCA_041568895.1 Nitrospiraceae bacterium | reverse complement strand
GGAATCCGTGTGGCTGATCTTCGCGCGGAGTCGGCGCATGCGGGCCATGGCCTGGCCGAAGTCGTACCGAACGGAGTCCGGGATGTGGAGGCCGAATTCCTCGGCCCGTTTCATTTCCGCCCAGGTCCGGGAAGCCCGGATAACCCCCTTGGAGGGGACGCAGCCGACGTTCAGGCAATCCCCGCCCATGAGGTGCTTTTCGATCAAGGCAACCTTGGCGCCGATGCCGGCCGCGATCACGGCGGTCACCAGTCCCGCGGTGCCGGCGCCGAGCACGACGATGTTGTACGTGCCCGTGGGCTCGGGGTTCACCCAGGCCGGCGGATGCACGTTCTGGACCAACGTCCGGTTGTGCTCGTCGTCGGGAAGCACCCGGACCATTCCCTGATCGTGACTTGGTTGCGTCATGACGGCATCCCGCAGCAGCATAGGGTCCTCCCGGCCCGACCCAAGGTCAAGGCCCCTCGACATCTCTTGATCTTGACATGATCCAGGCTCACGATTTGGGTCCTGCGAATTTCCGATAGACCACGGGCACAAGAGCCAGCAGACCCAACAGCGTGAAAGCCAGCAGGACCCGCGGCGACGCGATTTCAGCCAGCGAATTAATGGTGCCGAGCTGCCGGCCCGCGTAGGCAAAGACGAAACTCCCGGGAATGATCCCCACCGCGGTCGCGAAGAAGTAGGTCGGCAGGCTGACCCTTGTCAGGCCGGACACCATGTTCACGAGGAAAAACGGGAACAACGGGATCAATCGCAGGGTCATGAGGTAGCTGAAGGCGTTCCGGGCAAACCCTTCCTGAATCGGAGCCAACCGATCGCCGAATTTCCTTTCCACCCAATCCCGCAGAACGTAGCGGGCCGCCAGAAAGGCCAGCGTGGCCCCGGTCGTCGCGCCAAGATTGACATAGAGCGTGCCCAGCACGCTGCCGAAGAGAAACCCGCCGGCCAGCGTCATGATGGCGGCCCCTGGCAAGGAGAAGGCCGTCTGCAGAATATAGATGCCGATGAACAGCCCCACCGCCGGCGCGTAATTCTGATTGGTGAACGCCAGCAGTTGATCGCGGTTCGCCTTCAGCGCCTCCAGTGACAGATAGTGCTTCAAGTCGAAATAGAAAAACGCCCCCACGGCCGCAGCGAAGATGAGGGCAATGACGATTTTCCCGACCGGGGAGGCGGGTGTCGTGGGAGCCGATTCCATAGTCATTGGGATGGTCGCGTCCTTCTTTAGCATGGGCCCCTCCAAGGCTCCAACAGGCCGTTCAGCCCCGGAACCCCTCGCAAACTATAACCTTCATCCTATCCATGCGCCAGCGTCATTTCCGTAAGCCACCTTACGCCCACTCAGCGGGGTGTTCCGGTCCCATCTTTCAACTGGTTGCAGGGAGAGGCGGCCAACTGGGGTGTTGTCTCCCCGGCCGGTCAACCGTTACAACCCTCAGAGGGGGTTTTGGGGGGAAAGACCCAGAATGAAGGTGATCGGGCGGACAGGGGAGCAGAAGGGGTTATCTCGTTTTCCAGGTTCGGAACCGCTGCATGAGTTCTTCCCGGACGTGGGGCGGGACCGGTTCGGCGGGCAGCCGGCCCAGGGTGTCGATGGTCTGCTTCATCTGCTTGAGAAAGCGCCGGCAATTCAAACAAATGCCGAGATGCATCTGGAACCGCACCCAGCGGAACAGGCCCAGCTGCCCCTCGAGATAGTCGGTAATCGCTTCGGTAAACTCCTTGCAGGTCACGTTCCCCGCAAGGTAGTTGATGACGTGTAATTTCAATTCTTCGCGTGTCATGCCGGACGGAGTCCCCCTTCCACATACTGTTCCAACGAGCGCCGCACTTTCGCACGGGCCCGGTGGAGCAGGACCCGCTGATTCGCCTCGCTGACACCCAAGAGGGAACAGACTTCCTTCGAGCCGACCCCCTCCACATCGCGCAGGATTAAAATTTGCCGCAGGCGCGGGGGAAGCTTCTGAATAGCTTGCTCCAAATAGGTCGTACTCTCCTTCGACAGGGCCAGTTTTTCTGGCGTGTTGTCTTCCCAGTTCGCGGGTGCGCTCGCCCAGTGATCGACCCAAAACCCGCTGGTTTGGAACCGGGCCGGGTCCACGGCCGGCTCGTCATTTTCATCATCCATCGGCGACGCATCCGAAAACGGCACCTGGCGGCTCTCGCGCACGCCCCGGGTCTTGGCCTTATTGCTCAAAATCCGGAAGATCCAGGTTTTGAGCGAGGAGCGGCCTTCAAACCGGTCTAATCCCTCCAGGACCCCCAGCCAGGTCTCCTGCACCACCTCTTCCGCCACCGAGCGGTCCGGGACATGGGCCATGGCCAGCCGCACCAAGGGACCGTGGTAGCGCTCGAGCAGCCAGCCGAACGCGGCTTCATCCCCGTTGCGGAGCGACTGGATGAGATGGGGCTCGTCCTCGTACGGAGAGGACACCGGGGTTGACACCTGTATGGGCGTGGGGAGAAAGGCGTTGGGGGGAGTTTCTCCGGAGACCAGCTCCTGGCTACCCATAGCCCACCACTCCGTGAACGGGAGTGCAGTACGAAGAACGTCGTTGCCGTGCGAGTATAGCCCGAGCTTGCCGGCACTGGCAAGCAGGTCAACAGAGACTTCCGGATGAGCAAACCTGGGTATCAAAGGACCTCGCGTACGGCTTGATACATCGACGAGTCGACATTCCCCTCCAGTCACGTCCCTTTAAATCACAACCACCGCAGAACAAATTGATTTTTGCAGGAATTTTCCCTCACCCCTTCGGGATCGAAATGATCGGTGTCTTCACGCCGGACACGTCGGTCACGGTCATCTGGAACAGGTTGGACAGGACGGTAAAGGCTTCCTGATTCCAACTGGGCACCATCCCCTCACTGATGGGAAACTTGCTGATCGAGTAGTACTTCTGTTCCAACTCCACAAAAAACTCTGCGTCGGTCGGCTGACCGGAAGACTCGAGGATTTCCAGGGTCCGGGCCGGATTCCGCATCACCGGACCGGACCGGGAATCCGGATCCACATGAAACTCCGATTCTTCCGCAATACCGCGGGCCAAAAAGGCGATAATGGAGTTCAGGCTCCGGAGCAGAATGGTCCCATGCAGGGGATAGTCCCCGCCCGGGAATCCGGCCCGGATGTCCACCAGAATGTAATCCTCGGAATGCCGCTCGGCCTCCTGATTCAATCGGCGCCGTTCTTCATCCGTGAGCCGGTTCGGATCATAGTTGGTGATGATGATTCGGCCGGTGATCCGCTTGTTGAGCAGGTACTGCTGCCCGGAACCGGACACCGTCCACCGATACCCCTTTTCCAGACCGTCCACCACCTCAGCCGGGGTCGGTCCGCGTTGGACCGGCACAGCCACCGACTCTTCGTACATCAGCGGGCCCACGAAGAGTTTCCGAGCCTGATCCAGGCAGGCAAGATGGAGGAGCCGGCGCCGGAACTCCCGGTATTCCTCCCCCCGTGAGGGGGCGTTGAACAACAGGGTCGGCGACGCTTCGCCGTTGATCGCAATCCCTCGCGCCATCAGCCGGAGCACCATGTTGATGTCGAAGCCCTGGTGCACTAAAAACGCGAATTTGGACTCGCCAATGGGTCGGAGGATCCGTTTGGTGAATTCCTCCCCCGAGATGGGTACGATGGTGATCGTGGGGTTCTCGGCGACGCTGCTGCTGAACTCGAGATCGAGGGGCCGGGCGTCGGGGTCCGGGATTTTTCCGATTCGTCCGATGATGCCCGAGCTGACCCGGAAATCGAACGTCGCCGCCACGCTCGACACGGCGGTGAAATGCACCGGCCGGTAATGGCGGGCCCGGGCGATGTTGAGCAGCAAGAGCTCCGCCTCCACCTGACTGCCGGTGCGGTCGTACTCCAAGACGGCCCGATGCATCGCGATCGGCGACAGGCAGCCCGTCAGGCCAGTGAGGATCAATAACGGCAGGCAGGCAACCCATGATCGTATTGCCCCCCTCCGGTCGTTTCCCTCTCGTGAAGAAACCGATCGCCTTGGAAAAGCGCTCATAGGCATTCTTGCCGGTTCAACTGGCCGCAGGTATGCGCGTTCTTCGAGCACCCCCTTGGCCAGTCTTGCGAGAACAGGGGATGCGCGCTGCGCGGGCAAGCCGGTCGGCCAAGCCGGCGACTCATGGGCCCTCCTTGGCCACGTTGACGAACACCTTGATCGCGCCCTTCTCCTGCGTCAGGAGGCGCATCATCTCTTCATAGCGATCGAGCCCGTCAACCGGATGGGTCAAGAGCTTGCCCAGCCAGCCCGGATATTCCAGCTCCGCTCGTGACAGGTCATAGGCGCCGGCCTCAAAATAGTCGCGGTTGGCGTTCACGGTGCCTACCATCACCTTGTTGCCCAGAACAAAGCCCAGATTGATCATGTCGGCGGGCACCTGGATGTTGCGGCCGCCGCCGGTGACGCTGGACAGGACCAGGACTCCGTTTTTCCCCAGATGCTCCATCGCCTCGAACACGATCGGCGCGAACCCGGTCGCCTCGAACATGAGATCGAAGGGCCCGTAGGCTGCGGCCGCATCCGGCAAGGCCATGGCCTTGGTGGACACGTATCGGGCCCCGATCTCCTTCAAAAGTTCTGAATTCCGGTAAGGCGGGGGCGTCAAGCCGAAGGCCGTCACCTCCAGGCCGCGCAGGCGGAGCGACAGCGACGCCAGCAGCCCGATCGTCCCGGCCCCCAGGACCGCGGCCCGCTTCGGCCGCCAGATCTTGAGACGCCGTTGAATCTCGTACGCCTGGATGATCCCCTTTTCGATGACCGAGGTCGGCTCCAGCAGCACCCCCACTCGTCGGAGGCCCTGCGGGACCTTCACGATGTACTCCGGCTCGTCGACGAAGTACTCGGTCAAATACCCGTGCCGCAGATTGATGCCCCGCTCGTAGTACACGTCGTCCGTGGTCATGTCGTATTGCCCGATCCGGTCATACAGACTGGTGCCGGGCCGGCGGACTGTCGGCACCACATAGTCTCCAGGCGCCAGCTCCGTGACACGCTTGCCGACCTCCACTACCCGGCCCAAACATTCGTGGCCGATCACGAGAAAGTCATAGCCCGGGGGGGCCTGGCCATAGTCGGCCGCATTGATCTCTTTATCAGTGCCATCCACCCCCACCCGGAGGACCTGGACCAGGACTCCGCGGCCGTCGGGGATCTCGTCCACAGACGGCTTTGGGAGCTCGGCCAGATGGAGGGAATTGGGCTTGCCGGGTATGACCGCGACAGCTTTCATGGCGGGAATCTCCTTTTAAATCGCGTGATTTGTTCCGATAGCCTTCGGTAGCCAAAGCCCAGCAGCCTACCCCCTAAGTCACCCGGCAGGCCGAATCGTTACAGCCCCATCAGGCCAAACCGTTGTAACAGCGTGGCCATTTATGAGACCCTTGGGACAG